>JBDNGG010000032.1:0-11661 GCA_041689405.1 Terrimicrobiaceae bacterium
AATCCGGAAATTCGGGCGCGGCGGCGGCTACATTCTCTCTTCATCGCATGCGCTCGAAGGGGATGTTCCGCTCGAAAATCTTCTGGTCCTGATCGAGAAAACCCAAACGGGTCTTTGACCTGCGCCAGCAGTTCTGCCATTGCTTGCCAAAACCCAAGTTAACCATGCCGTGTCCAATCAAGAGCCAGCCCGATCCCTTCGGTGAAGCCCGCCGCAAGGACGGCGTTCTTGTGAATCCTTTCCAGAGAAAACCTGTCCCGATGATCCTCGGCCATGAAGAGGTGCGCCGGTTGGCGAAGGACTGGAAGACATTCAGTTCGGATGCCCCCATGCGTGTTCCGATTCCCTCCGAGGAAAGCGTGCGGACGGTGCGGCAACTCCCTCTGGAGGTTGATCCGCCGGACCATGGAGATTACCGCGAGATCGCGGAACCCTTTTATAACCGGGCGAAACTGCCCGAAGTCATTGAAAGAGTGGAGGGCCTCGTGCGGAATTTACTGGCTGATACGCTCCGACGAGAACCGATCGAAATTGTCAGCGAATTCGCGATTCCCCTCCAGTCACGCGCCCTGGGCTTTCTGCTTAATATGCCGGAGTCCGAGGCGGACGTCTGGATTGGCTGGGGGACGCATGTTTTTCGATCCACCGATGGCAGCTTGGCCGCCGACGGAAGTTCCAAAGGGGCCGCGGCATCGTCAAAAAATGCTGCACATTACGGCGATCGCGGGTTGGGTTGTCTTGTTTTCACTCATGATGGGATTCGTTCCTTTTAGAAATTTTCGCCCATGACAAGCAAAATGTCACGCGCGGGATGAATTGAATACAGCAGGTCAAACTTCCAGCGATCTTTGAGCATAAGGAATGTGAGAAGCAGGTGGAAATGATGAGGATTTCTGGTTAATTTTCATTTCCCAATTCGAGCACTCCATCTAAGCCCGCGAGTTCGGGCACCTTATTGATCATGAAAAAACCTACCAAACAGCCGCCGTTAAAGCTTCTCGGGAAATCGGGGACGCGATTTCCATCCTCGCCAGAGCAAAAAACGCTGGAGGCATTTCCGAACCGGAGCGCAGGCCGGACCTATTGGATCACGTTCGAATGCACGGAATTCACATCGCTTTGTCCGGTGACTGGACAGCCTGATTTTGCAACCCTGCGCATCCGATATGTGCCCGATAGGCTTTGCGTCGAGACCAAGTCGCTGAAGTTTTACCTGAGTTCCTATCGGTCCACGCCCTCATTTGGTGAGGACATCGCGAATCGAATCATGGATGACCTCGTAGCCGTTTTAGCACCCCGACAGCTTCACGTGCGGGCGGATTTTGCCCCACGCGGGGGGATCGAGTTGTCGATCGACGCCGTTTTCCCGGAAGGCGCGCAACCCCTGAAATAACTTATGCCCTACCGTATTTGCAAAACACTGGAGATCGAAAACGGGCACATGCTGTCCAAGCATCCTGACGCCTGCAGGTTTCCGCACGGTCATACGCGGCGAGTAGAATTTTTGCTTGAAGCTGATGAACTCGATGAGCGCGGGATGGTCTGCGATTTTAAAATCATCAAGCAGGCCGTCGGCGAGTATGTCGATTCGTTTGATCATGCGATGTGTATGAACACAGCCGACCCGATGTACGCAACGCTCAAGGCGGCGTATGGGGAGCGGATCATTGACTTCGAGAACGAAGAACCGACCACCGAAGCTTTGGCAAAGCGATTTTTCGACGCATGCGCGGATCACTTTGCAACCTATACAACTCAGGGCAATCCGAGGTATCCGCTCGCACTAGGAGTGAGACTTGTTCGTGTCAGGGTCTGGGAGACCAGCTCGTCTTGGGCCGAATACGAGAACACACAGTCGCCCTGGCAGAGACAACTGCGGGATTCGGCAATAAGTGACCCCCGGTAGGCTACACCAGCGCTGGCAGAGAGGTCCGCTCGGAGTGTAACTGGCCGTCTTTTCCGAATGTCTCGGCGACGCTGGATTCAGTTTCCTGATTCGACTCTGGCTGACGTTCAGAAAATTTGACACTCACGACTTTGCTGACGCCGTGTTCTTCCATCGTCACGCCGAAGACCATATCCGCGCGGCTGATCGTGCGTTTGTTATGAGTGATTACGATAAACTGACTCTGCTCCACAAAGCGATCCAAGATCTTAATGAACCGGCTGATGTTGGATTCATCGAGCGGTGCATCCATCTCGTCGAGCACGCAGAACGGACTCGGCTTCACCATATAGATCGAAAAGAGAAGCGCGACCGCGGTCATGGTTTTCTCTCCGCCGGAGAGCAACGTGATTCTCTGAAGCTGCTTGCCGGGGGGGCGGGCGATAATGTCGATGCCGCTCTCCAGCGGATCTGACTCGTCTGAAAGAACGAGGTTTGCTTTTCCACCGCCGAACAACTCGGTGAACATTTCCTGAAAATTTATCCGGATTTTCTCAAAGGTATCTGCAAACAAATCGCGGGTTGTGCGGTTAATTTTCGAGATCACTTCAAGCAGTTCTGCCTTCGAGTTGATGAGATCGGAGTTCTGCTGCTCGAGGAATGTATATCGCTGCTCCAGCTCGTCGTACTCCTGGATTGCGTCGATATTGACGGGGCCCATGCTATCGATTTTGCCTGAAAGCTCGGCGACCAGGTCCTCAATCACGCCCCACGGGATTTCAAAACCTCCGTCCTCATCGGGACGTGGATCTTCAGGTTCCGAAGCGGATGGTTCCTCCGGAGGAGTCAGGCTATCACCGGCAGTGGACTCGTCGTAGGTGGTGTCGGTGGCTGCAGCAGCAGCCTTGGCCCGAGCCTTCTCGCGCTCCCGAAGCGCTTTGATAAGTGCGTAACTGTCCGGCTGAAACTCAGTCAACTCGACGTGAAAGCGTGTCCGGATGTGCTCGGTGACATGCTCCACACGCATCGCCAACTGCGCAGACCGCACCTCGTGGCGAGCGCGTTGTTCTTGCAATCCGGCGAGCTGAGAACGGGCGGACCGCATCGATTCCTCGACGGTGTCTGCTTGTTCTTTTGCTGCACTGCGCTGGGCGACGAGACCGAAAATCTCCTGTTCTCCGGTTTCCAGGAGCATTTGCCAGGTAGAGATATTTTCCTGAAATTCGGCGGTCTCGGCATTGAGGGATGCTATTCTCGACACATATTGATCGATGTCCCGGGAGCGCTGCGAAAGTAGCTCGGTGAGCTCTGCGATTCGCGCCGCCATCGGATCGCGTTGGCGCGACAAACTCTCCTGCTGCTGACGCTCGGTGGCAATCTGCACACGCAGATCGTTCAATTCCTGCTCGACAGATCGCTCACGGTCACGGGCCTCATCAATTCCCGAGTAAACCTCAGCCTGTCGGCCCCGGGCAGCGGCAAACTCCTCTTCGCCGGCTCCGATAGCACCATCAAAGTCCAGGGATTTTGCCGATGCTTCCTCAGCTGCCTGAGCGAGCGCGATTGCCTCACGCTCAAACGTAACGCACCTGGTCTCCGCGTCCCGCATTTGACGGTCCAAGAGCGACGCCTCGTTTTGAGCAGTCGACAACTCGATCCGGGCAGCTTGCACGGATTCGCGTGCCATTCTGAGTTGGTCTTGCGCCAAGTCCAGCCCCTCGACCACTGCAGACCGCTCGGCATTGCATGCATCGACGTTTCGTCGACTGCCAGTCACGTCATGCTCCAGCGCAATGATCTGATTTTTCCGCACCAACACCGATGACGAATTTTCTCCCGACTTGCCTGCATAAATAATCCCTTCCCGAGTGATAAACTCACCAGCCAAAGTGGCAAAAGCAAGGGACCGATACTGCGGCTTGAGAGCGAATGCCTGCTCCAAAGTTGAGACGATAGCCACGCCCGATAGTAACGTGCGGGCAAGTGCGCCGGACTCCGACGAGGTGCTCACACAATCTTCCGCCCAAGCCACCGCACCAATAGGAAGTGCGGTGGACGCATCGCGTTGCGAAGTCTGAATCCACTCGCGGGGCAGAATCGCAGCTCGCCCCAGCTTTTTGTCTGCTAGCACGCGCAACGCAGCTTCGGCCACGTTGATGTCCTTAAATACAATTGCCTGCAAGTTGGCTCCGAGCGCCGCTTCCACGGCCGGGATGTATTCGGCTTGCACATCGATAAATGACGCCAAGGCGCCATCGATGGCTGATTTGAACAAGTCTGGCTGATCGAGGCCGCGTAACACGGCTTGAGTCCCCTCGCCAAATCCCTCACCTTCCTCGGCGAGCTGACAGAGAACCTCCAGACGCGACTCCTGCTCCGCAAGCAATCGGTTTGCTGCATTCCACGCGTTTTCCGATTTCTGGCGGGCGCTCTGCGCCGCGGAGGCACGCTGCTCGGCCTCGTCCAGCTCGCTTTGAGCGGATGCACTGCCGACCGATGCCATTTCCAAGCGCGTAGATGACTCCTGCGCCCGCAGTGAGATCGAGTCCCGTGCATCGCGAGCCATCGACTCCTCAGAGCGTAAAACCTGAAGCCGTGCTTCGGCGGCCTCGCGTCGTCCCGCGGCCGATGATGCCTGCCCACGGAGGGCATTTAAGCGGCTTTCGATTTGCCCAACCTCGGACGCCAGGTCATGCGCAGCACGTTCGGCAGTGACACGCGCCGAGCGCGCCTGATTGACACGATCAGAAGCCGCTGTCAACCGCTCCTCTCCGGCGCGCAGGATCGTTAGCATCTCAGCGATGCGTTCGTCGGTGCGCGCGATTTCGGATTCCTGATCGTGGAGTTTTTCTTCGCCGCTTGCGATCTCATACTCATACCGCTCAATCATCGATTGCGTCTCGCCGACGCGCTCGGCATTGGTCGCCATTCGGGTTTCGGCTGCGTAAATGCGATTGCGCTGATTCTGGATGTTTTCGCGCGTCTCGGAAACCCGGACCTCAAGGTCTGCCAATGTCTCGCGACACGTCTCGAGTTCGGCCTCACGTTCAGAGATGGCAGCTTCACCCGCTTGACGGATATCCTCGCTGGATGCGAGCGCCGATTGTACGGACGTTAATTCCTCCGACAGACGAAGGTAATTTCGGTGCGAGAGGTGGAGATCAAAGGTCCGGAGATCATCCATGAGAGCCTGATAGCGTCGGGCCTTTGCAGCTTGGCGTTGGAGCGATCCGATCTGGCGCTTTACCTCTTTGATGATATCTGAGACGCGGAGCAAATTGGCCTCGGTGTATTCCAGCTTCCGCAGCGCTTCTTTCTTCTGGGACTTATATTTCGTGATCCCGGCTGCTTCTTCAAAAATTGCCCGTCGATCCTCAGGACGACTACTCAGAATCGCATCGATTTTCCCTTGTTCCATGATGGAATACGCCGAGCGCCCGATTCCGGTGTCCATGAACAACTGATGGATATCCTTTAATCGGCAGGGCGCCTTGTTGAGGAGATACTCACTCTTGCCATCGCGGAACACCCGGCGGGTGATACGGACTTCGTTCCATTCGACGCCGAGTTCCTTTTCACAATCCGTAAAGCTCAACGAAACCTCCGCCATCCCCAAGGCCTGCCGGCTATCCGTCCCGCTGAAAATCACGTCCGCCATCTCGCCTCCGCGGAGGGCCTTGGCAGATTGTTCACCTAGGACCCAGCGCAAGGCATCAAGCACATTCGATTTTCCACAGCCGTTTGGGCCGACCACAGCGGTGACACCAGGATTAAAATTGAATGTCGTTTTTGAAGCAAACGACTTAAAGCCTACTATTTCCAATGATTGAAGATACATGAGTGCTCCTGTAAGGTTCTTTTCGGAGGGTATCTTTCGAGAATAGGAAAGCAATTGAAAAAGCCACCATAAGCGGTATATTTTCACCTCAACACACACTATATATAGTATTCCAATGGATAATCAAAATTTGTCATTACTGCTTAATTTCCTGCGCTTTCCGACGATATCGGCCCACGGCATCCATGCCGACACGATGCAAAAATGCGCTGGCTGGCTCGGGAACTTACTACAATCCATCGGTCTTCACGCCGAAGTCCGAGCCACGGGAGGATGTCCGGTGGTTCTCGCGAAATCACCCTTTGATCCCGAGAAGCGGACCGTGTTGATTTATGGTCACTACGACGTCCAGCCACCCGATCCGCAGGATGCATGGGTTTCCCCGCCCTTCGAGCCCGAGATTCGGGACGAGCGCGTCTGGGCCCGCGGGGCGACTGACAACAAGGGGCAGATCCTCGCACACATTCTTGGCGTCGCACAAACGTTGTCCGAGAAGGGTACACTTCCGGTTAATGTGATTTTCCTGATCGAGGGCGAAGAAGAAATTGGCAGTCCCAACCTTGCGGCATTTCTTGAGGCCCACAAAGCGGAACTCGCATGCGACATTGTGGCCATCTCAGACAATGGCATGGTGTCCGACTATTATCCGACCCTCGCCTATGCGCTCCGCGGAGTTGCAGCTATGGAAGTCCGGCTTGATGGGCCGTCCGTGGACCTTCATTCGGGTGTCTACGGCGGCGCGGTGATGAATCCAGCCACAGCGGCCGCTCGGCTCATCGCGTCGCTGCACGACGCGGATGGGCGCGTGGCGATCGAGGGGTTTTACGATCGTGTCCAGCCGATGGCGGAATGGGAGCGCGAGGCAGCCAGAAAATCCGGAGTCAAAGATTCCGACATCATTGACCAGACGGGTGTGCCGGAGTTGTTTGGCGAAGCGGGGTTTGGATCGGTCGAGCGCATCGGTGCCCGTCCCACCGCAGAGGTGAACGGGATCACTGCAGGTTATCAGGGGGAAGGATCCAAAACGGTCATTCCTGCAAACGCGTCGTTCAAGCTGACCTTCCGGCTGGTTCACGATCAAGCCGCAGGTCAGATCCTCGACCTAGCGGCAGCACATCTTGAGCGCCACAAGCCACCAGGCGTTCGAATGACGATCGAGCGCGGTCACAGCGGTGAGCCTTACTTTTCCGATCCTATGTCGCCATTCGGCAGGGCGGCGCAGCGGGCTCTCCAGACCGTCTTCGGATCAGAACCCGCCCTGTTCCGCGAGGGAGGAAGTATCCCGATTCTGACTGATTTCAAAAACACTCTTGGGGTGGATGCCCTATTGCTCGCGCTGGCTTCTCCTGACTGTGCAGCTCATTCTCCAAACGAAAATATCCCGCTCCGCAACTTTTACACGGGCATCGATCTCAATCGCGTGCTATTAGAAGAGCTTGCCTCTATCCCCTCGGGGAGCGATATCCATGGGTATGTCGGCGACGTGCCGCCTTCCACCAAGGACAGCTTCACAGCATAAGCTGTCTGTCCCTTCGCACTAATGAATACCACACCATTCGATTCAATCCCCTCGGTTCTTGCAGACATCCGCTCGGGACGAATGGTCATCGTGACCGACGACGAAGACCGGGAAAATGAAGGTGACCTGGTGATGGCTGCTGCGTGCGTGACACCGGAGGCGGTGAATTTCATGTCGCGATTCGGGCGAGGATTAATCTGTGCGCCCATCACCGAGGAACGCGCTACACAACTTGGTCTGCAGCGCATGGTGGCGCACAATCGTGAGATGTATAAAACAGATTTCACGGTTTCTGTCGACGCGGCGTCCGGTGTCACTACCGGAATCAGCGCAGCAGATCGCGCGGCGACGATTCGCATCCTCGCTAATCCCGATTCCGAGCCGGGTGACTTAGTCCAGCCTGGTCACATTTTCCCGCTTCAATCGAAGCCTGGAGGCGTTCTGCGCCGCGCCGGGCATACTGAAGCATCGGTAGATTTAGCCCGACTCGCAGGCATCGATCCCTCCGGCGTGATTTGCGAGATCCTGAATGAGGACGGAACGATGGCGAGATTGCCGGACCTGATTGCGTTTGCTCGCGAACATGATCTGAAAATCTGCACCATCACGGCCCTCATCGCCTACCGCAGGTCCAACGAAAAGCTGGTAATCCGCGAGCAAGTGGTTCACATGCCCACCGAATACGGTGACTTCCAATTGTATCTTTACCAAAGTGCGTTGGACGGACAGCATCACTTGGCGCTGGTTAAAGGAGATGTGAGCAGCGGTGAACCCATCTTGGTGCGGGTGCATAGCGAATGCCTCACCGGGGATGTTTTTGGATCGCTGCGCTGCGATTGCGGGATTCAGCTGGGCACAGCCCTCACGGAAATTGAAAAAGTCGGCCGTGGTGTGCTGGTTTACATGCGCCAAGAGGGACGCGGCATTGGGTTGCCGGGAAAGATCCACGCCTACAAGTTGCAGGAGGAAGGATTGGACACCGTCGAAGCGAACGCAAAGCTCGGGTTCCCCATGGACTTGCGCGACTACGGCCTAGGTGCACAGATCCTCTGCGACCTGGGCGTGAAAAAGATCCGCCTCATGACAAACAACCCGCGCAAAGTTGTCGGACTCGATGGATTCAATCTCGAAATCGTCGAGCAAGTCCCAATCCGTTCTATTTCCAATCCCTTTAACGAGCGCTACCTCGCGACGAAAAAAGAAAAAATGGGCCACACGCTGTAGTCCATCCTCATCCCCTCACCTACCCCCCAAATTAGAGATTTTATGCACATCACCACCACACGTGACATCGAACGTCAGATCGAAATGGACTTCCTCCGCGCCACCGAGCTGGCAGCACTGAATGTGCTTCAGTGGCTGGGCAAAGGAAAAAAGGAAATGGCCGATGAGTATGCCTGCGATGCAATCCGCGGCATGTTTGATCTCGTAGATATGCGTGGTGAGGTGATGATCGGCGAAGGCATCAAGGACAAAGCGCCGGGATTATTTAAAGGCGAAAAAGTCGGGACATGGAAAGACGGCTCGCCGCGATTTGAAATCGCGCTTGATCCCGTCGATGGCACCACGAATGTAAGCAAGGGAATGCCAAACTCGATCAGTTGCATCGCAGCTGCATCCCCAGCCGCTGACGGTGGGATTTGTCTTCAAGACATCCCCGCATTTTACATGAAAAAACTTGCGTATCCGCTAGAGGTGCGGCGGGCATGGATGGATGACCCATCACTGCCCATCGATATCGATGCTCCGATTGAGGACGTTATCGACATTACCGCCAAGGTGCTCGGGAAAGAGGTGCGAGATGTGGTCGTTTGTGTGCTCGACCGGCCCAGGAACTACGACCTCATCGAAGCAGTCCGCAGGAAGGGAGCCTCCCTCCGGATGATTTCGGACGGTGACATTGGCGCAGCCATGGCTCCAGCGATGCACACGTCGAATATTAATCTCTATGCTGGCATCGGTGGAGCGCCAGAAGCGATTCTATCTGCGGCGGGATTGCGCTGCCTCGGTGGCGGCATGCGTGCCCGGATTTGGCCGCGCGACGAAGCGGAAAAACAATGGCTTATCAGTGAAGGCTGGGGCGACAAACTCGACTTCCAATACATGTCGAGAGATCTCGCGCGGGGAGAAAATATCATATTCGCCGCGACTGGCATCAGCGACAGCCCGCTCCTCAAAGGCGTGGAAGTCGAGGGCTCCATTGCGACCACTCATTCAGTCCTGATGCGCGCTCGCAGCGGGACCGTGAGGTTCGTTCAGGCTCAGCACAACCTCGCGAAAAAGACAATTTATCTCCGGTCCACCCAGACCGAGGCGAAGATCTAGGCCGTCACGCCGCGTCCACTCGAACATCGACGACGGCACCGGGTTCGCACTGCACGGTGATGGTTATCGGACGGCAGCACACCGCACAATCCTCGATGGACTGCCAGCGCGGATTTGTGGTTTCAACTTCGATGGAAAACGTCTCGCCGCACTGCGGACAGGCGATCTCGATTTCTTCGACGATGTCCATCTAATCGAGTGCTACTTCGAGCCGCGGGGCATCGCCCCACAAGTCTTCGAGCGAATAAAATTCACGGGATTCGGTGTGAAAGATGTGGATTATCACCTGAGCGTAATCCAGCACAATCCACCGGCTGGCTGGCAATCCATCCTCGGCAAATGGACCTTTGCCAAGCTTCTCCCGGATGCTCGTGCGAATTCCAGACGCAATCGCTTTAATCTGCGGATCAGACGTTCCTCCGCAAACCACAAAATAATCGGTGACAGTCGAAATACCCCGGAGATCAAGCACCTGGATATCTTCCGCTTTTTTATCGGACGCCGCAGCAGCGCATGCCCGCGCCAGGGACTCGGACTCATTCATTCAAATACAAACCGTTTTGTTCAATCAGGTGGGACACATCCATGGGAAGGAGGTAACGGATAGATCGCCCGCACGCAACCCGATTTCTGATATCGGTGGAGGATATATCGAAACGGCGCTGCACCACGGGTATCTCTGGAGGCACGGTAATCGCGTCGCGTGCCATCACGACAAATGTCACCAACTTCCGGAGCGCACCAATTTCATGCCACGCATCCAGTGTTGGCAGGATATCATCACCGATCAGATAATAGAGCTCAGCATCGGGCTCGTCGTCCCGGAACTGCCGCACAGTATCGATGGAATAGGACGGGCCGGGCCGGTGAATCTCAATGTCACTGCACTCGAATCCAAGCTCGCCCGCAATGGCTGCACAGACCATCGCGCAGCGCAAACCTGCGGGTGCAGGAGTAATGTCCTGCTTAAATGGTGAGATCGCTGCAGGTATAAACACGACACGATCCAAACCGAGCTGCTCTTTCGCAAGCCGGGCGAAAATCAAGTGTCCGTGATGGATCGGGTTAAACGAGCCACCGTAAAGTCCTATCTTCATTTCAGGGCACCAGAATTGCGGGTGCCCGCAGGGAGTTGTTTTCGTTTCGACACTGGCATAAGAATATGATTCGACTAACAGGAATTATGCAAGCACACCATCCCGGCCAGCTATTATTGCTCGGCGTCCCAGGCACGGAATTGGATTCAGCCACGGCCCAATTATTTCGCGAATTGCAACCGGGAGGATTTATCATCTTCGGTCGTAACATCCGCTCGGCGGTGCAACTCCGCAAGCTCTTGGACGATCTCCGCGATATCAGTGCGGTTGAGCCGATCATTACTATCGACCAAGAAGGCGGGCGGGTTTCCCGGCTAAGATTAATCGGCAACGAACCTCCCAATGCCCAACAACTCCGCGAAAAAGGTGACCGTGAGCTCATTCAGCGACACGGGTCCATCACAGGGCGACTGCTCCGGCTTTTTGGATTCAATCTCGATTTGTGTCCAGTACTCGACATTTCATTCGATGACGAAGCCGATAACTCGCTGCGTGGGCGCTGCTACGGGACGACAGTCGAGCAGGTCATCGATCTCGCAGGAGCATTCAACGAGGGCCTGCAAAGCACGGGTATCCTGAGTTGCGGCAAACATTTTCCAGGTTATGCGTCCGCAGGGCTCGATCCACATCACGAGCTGCCACGGCTGGCACGCTCGCGTGAACTAATGGAAAAATTTGAACTTGCGGTGTTCCGGCACTTTGCCAAACGGGTGGACAGCATGATGATTGGACACATTGCCGTGGATGGACTGGACGATTCCGGTTTGCCCGCCTCGTTGGCTCCCGCGATAACGACCGACCTGCTGCGCAACGACATGGGGTTTGCCGGGCTGGTGATGACCGATGATCTCGATATGGGGGCCATTTTGAACCACTACGGATTCGATGAAACCATGCGTCTAGCCCTTCAGGCTGGAAATGATCTGCTGATGATTTGTCATCGCGTCGAGACCGGTCGTGACGCACTGGCAGCAGTGAAATCCGTGGATTCCCTCGT
>JBDNGG010000033.1:0-3223 GCA_041689405.1 Terrimicrobiaceae bacterium
TGCTCGGCCTTCTTCGCGACGTATCAGCTCCACGCCTTCGGCAGCTCCCGGAAAGGCAAACCCGTCCCGTGGACCGGACGCCAGCTCTGGCTTGGCCTGCCCGACCGCATCGTCGGCGTGCTGGATATCATCCCCGAGTCCGCTGCCACCCCCGGCGCCATGGTCGAGGGCCTTGTAAGGCTCGGCATCGGCGGCACGGTTTTCGGGCCGTCACAATTACTCACCGCCACGGGTCCTGGTCAATTCACCTATGGCGATCTGGAGGTGATTATCCATGAGAGCAATTACGCTGAAACCACGACCGAAGAGACGCCTTTCCGCCGGCCGAAAGCACCGTTTGCGGATATCGTTCTTCGCAACGCCGGCCCCGTAGATTCCCCGCAGCGATTCGTGGTGGAGATCCGCCCCGCCTACGTGGCCGAAAACGCCAGGGTCAGTATCAGTTCGGAGCCCAACGGACTGATCGCTTTCCGCACCGAGGTTGCTGGAAAAGCGTTTGCGCTCTGGGCAAATCCGACGGACGTCCCGTTGCTTGCTCCGCTCGGCACTCCGTCGCCCACGCTCAGCATTCATGCACCCTCCGAGGCGACCGCAGTTGCGCCAAGGCAACACATTTTGCAAATCGAAAGCCCCGTCCCTGCCGATCATTTAAATGGATGGACGGATTACGCAAGCATGGTCTCTGAGCGCCCATAAATGAAAAATAAACTGCCCATCCTCCTCGCCGCTGTGCTCGGCCATTCGGCCCTCGCCCAAACTCCGCAGACCGCGCCCTCGACGGAACTCCTCGGCCACGAGAAAGATTACACCGAAGCGAATGCACAAGCAGCAAAGGCAAAGTCCCCGACTGACCGCATGCCTGTGGCGGAAATTCATGCCCGCGGCGGGCTGCCGCACCTTTTTGAGAAACTGAAAAAAGGCGGCCCGGTAACAATCGGCTATTATGGCGGCAGCATCACGGCAGCGCCAGGCTGGCGGACCATGACGTTTGATTCGCTGCAAAAGCAATTCCCGCAAGCCACGCTCAATCTGCTCAATGGCAGCGTGGGCGGATCGGGTTCGCTGGTGGGCGTTTTTCGTGCGGACAATGATCTTGTGGCCGGTAAACCTGATGTCGTTTTTATTGAGTTTTCCCTCAATGACGGATCGGATGTCCGCGACCGACCGGAGGAGGTCACGGGTGCGCTTGAAGGCATCATTCGCAAACTTCGCACCGCCAATCCGGAAACCGACATCTGCCTGGTTTACACGGTCACCGCCGATGGGTTGGAGAAGGCAGGGCAGGGGATCGCCTCGAATTCCATTTCGCTCCACGACCATGTCGCTGAGCACTACAACCTCCCCTCGATCAACATGGGCATCGAGGCCGCCGCTTTGTTTTCCGAAGGCAAGCTCGTGCATAAGGCTCCCGCCACGCCCAATGGACTCACCGATGACGGGAAAATCATCTTCAGCAACGACGGTAGCCACCCGAGCGAAAAAGGGCGTCTTATGAACGGAGAGGCGGCCATCCGTGCACTACAAAAGCTCAGTGAATTGCCAGCCACGCCCAGCGCAGCGCGTGCCCTCCCGGCACCGCTCTCACCGATCCCATGGGAAAAAGCCAAGACCCTCGCGGTGGACGGACGCGGAAAATTTCGCGGCGAGTGGGCTAAGCTCACCGCTGCGAATGGGCCGTCCTGCCGCCGGTTTGGAAAAAAGGTTTACGAATGGTTTCCGTATCTTTACCGGACTGTCGAGCCGGGGGCTTCTTTGACCGTGCGATTTCGCGGAACCCACATCGGGTTCAAGGGCATGGAAGGGCCAGACTCTGGCGTGATTACGGTCAGCATGGATGGAGGAACTCCGGTGAAACAAACGCTGTTCACCGTCTATGCGAACCAGCATGTCTATGTGGGGGCTCCGTTGCCGGCAGTGCCCATGGGCGACCATTCGGTCACGTGGACCCTCACCGACGAGGTCCCGCCCAAAGAAGACCTCCTTTCGAAAAAGAAGACCGACGAGGACTTCCGCAAGAATCCCGATAAATATAAGGAGAACAGCTTTTCCGCTGGGCAGATCATCGTCCTTGGTGACCTCCTGGACGCTGCGGGAAACCCGCTTCCCAAACAGACTGCGATGAAATCCACGCTCGCCGCCTTCCGATCCCTCGCCATGGCGCGTGATAAAATTCGCCGTCTCAAAGGTTCAGGGAATCAATGCCCGTTCACTGTCGATCTTCTGCCGGGCACCTATCCCATCGAGGAGTCGCTGGTCTTGGGGCCAGAGGACGCGGGCCGTGAGGGATCGTCGGTGATTTATCGTGCGGCCGAACCGGAAACGGTCTTTCTCTTCTGGACAAGGGCCATGAAGCTCTCGGACTTCTCCAAAGTCAGCGAGCTGGAGGAACTCGAGCGTTTCGATCTGGTGGCCCGCGACCAGGTCGTCCACCTGCCAATCGCAGGTTCCGGCCGGCTCCCGCTTTCCCGCTGGCCAAATCAAGGGATGACGGCGATGGCTGAGATTATCAAGGTGGGTGAGAAGGACAACCTCACCGTGAACGAAGATCCTAGCTTCGCCAACCCTGCCGAATCCGACGTGGCCTCCGCCATCCGCGCCGCCGACAACTCTCTCATCTCTCTCGGCTGGCTGGAGGGCGAACCGACTCTCGAACCCTCCGATCCACCCGCATGGCGGCCAATTTCACCCAAAGCCGCTCAACCATGAAACTGTTGCGTTCCGTGCTTGTCGCCTTTGCTGGCCTTTTGGTCGTTGGATCTGTGCACGCTGTCCCCCACAACTCGCCGCCGTCGTCGGCATCTCCAGTGAATCAGGTTTTTCAATTCATGCAGAGCGGCACATGCACGGCATGGAGCGCCGGCCAGCCGTCCCAGGTCACGTCGTATCTCTGGATTCCCGAGAACTGCCAACGCGTCCGCGGCCTCCTCATCCTCTGCGCCAACCTCCCTGAGCATCGGCTCGTCGGCCACGTAATCATCCGCCGTGTTCGCGCTGCCAACGATCTCGCCACCGTCTGGAGCACGCCGTCGTTCATGAATTTCAAATTCGCTGAACCCGCCATCAAGATGGCCAAGATCGTTCAGCAAACATTAAAAATTTCTGTAACTTAGACCCCAAACATCATCTATCCCCATCGCATGTTACCCCTTCGCGCATTTATAGTCATTGGTTTCTCCGCAGCGCTTACATGCGCCCTCCATGCCGATACTCCCGACCCACGCAA
>JBDNGG010000034.1:0-18257 GCA_041689405.1 Terrimicrobiaceae bacterium
ACGCGCCGATGGCCTGCCGGGAAAGCTGGTCGGCAATAACGATCAGAATATTTACGCAGTTATCTGACATACTTCCTATGGCTTGTTGTCTGGATAAGGTTGGGGAATTTTTCCACCGACACTTACGCGCCATACGACCAATTCGGCGTGGAGTTTTTCCGTGAACCGGGGATCTTTTTAGGAAAGGTCGGTATTTTCGCCGATGTCGTCAGGCAGATTGTAGAGTTCGAGGCGGCCATCCTCAAAAAATTCGATCAGCTTCCAATCGCCATCCCGAACCGCCGAACCAGGTGTTCCCCCCTGATTACCATAATGAGGATAATGCCAGAAGACCGGGCCACGCACGAAGTCCGTCTTCCCCTCAAGGACTGGCAGCAAATTCACACCATCCACTGGCTGCTCCGAAGGAACCGTGACGCCTGCCGCCGCAAGGAAGGTGGGATAGAAATCCGGACTTGTCACCACCACATCGCTCCTCGTGCCGGGTTTGACCCGCCCGGGCCAGCGCGCAATCAGAGGCACCCGGGTTCCCCCTTCATACAGCCAGCCCTTACCGTTGAGGAGCGGGGCATTGGTCGTAGGGGATCCTGCGGCAGTCAAGAGACCACCGTTGTCGGATGTGAAAACCACCAGCGTGTTTCCATCAATCGCTGCGAGGAGGCGGCCGATATTTGTATCAAGATTTTCGACCATGGCCGCATAGGTCGCGTGCGCCTGGATAGTCCGCCGAACCACGCGCGGTTGCTTTTTGTTCGATACGGGCATCGGCTCGCCGGACTCAAGGGAATCGATCTTGTCCAGCCCGAGCTTCCGCGCCTTCTCCTCATACTTGGCCACCAGTTCCGGCGGTGCCTGAATCGGCGTGTGCACGGCATAGTGCCAGAAGTTGAGGAAATACGGCCGTTTCGGATCGCGTTCCCGGATCAGGTGGACGGCTTCATCGGTGAGGTAATCGCCGGGCTTCCCGTCAGGCAACGTCGGGATGCCCCACGGGCTGAAAAAGCCCGTCCCTGGCTGTCCGAGATGAGCGCCGGCAATATTGACGTCAAATCCCTGCTTGTCCGGGAAATACGCAGCATCTCCCAAGTGCCATTTCCCGACGTGCCAAGTCTGGTAACCGCCCGCACTGAGCACGCGCGCCAGATTGACTTTTTCAAGCGGGAGCTGCGGTGTGTAGGGGGCGTCAATGACACGCCCTTTAACAGGATGCGCGCCCGGCCCCATCGGGAGGAAGTTCGTCAACCCGATTCGCGCCGGATATTGACCGGTCAGCAAGATGGCCCGGGTCGGCGAGCAAACCGGTGCCGCCGCGTAAGCATTCGTGAACACCATTCCCTCTGACGCCAGCCGGTCAATGTTCGGGGTCTCGTAAAACGTGCTTCCGAAGCACTGGAGATCCCGCCAGCCCATATCGTCAACCAGAATGAAAACGATGTTGGGAGGCAGTTCGGCAGCATGGGCTTTCCCCGCAAAGCCCGACCAGGCCGCCACTCCGGCAATGAGCCCGTTCACCACTCGATTAGATATTTTCATCAAAACCTCCTTACTCTGCGACCGGCACCTCGGCCGCCTGCACGAAACGGAAGTCCGACAACCGCCCCCGGAAAGTCGCGAGCCTGAGCGCAGCCTGCTCCTTTTTGGAAAAGGCATCGACCGTGTCCTGATCGTGAAAACGCGTGAGCGTGCGCGGCACCACCAGATCACTGCTGCGTCCGACCCGCGGCGGCATGTATTCCACCGGAATTCCTGCGCCGGGGGCTTTGCCTACCAGCTTGCCATTGACGTAGAGCGACTGCCGGTCCGGCTCGACTTTCTTCTGCCCATCCTTGAGTATCCAAGTCACATGATACCACTTGCCCGCTTCGACAGGCGTGGTGATCCAGTTGCCCTTCCAGTTGTAGCCATAGATCGGCGGGACCTTGTCATAAACTCCATCCACCGTCGCCCAACTCCCCGCATAGAGGAGGCCTTGGTCGAGATAGATATTGACCCCGACCGTTCCGATGCCTGACGCATAGAGGACCTGACGCTTCTGCACGTCCTCGGCCTTAAACCAAAACGAGACCGTCCGGTTCGAGGTGATATCTTTTCCCGTGAGCACCGTCCCCTTGCTGCGTTGCATCCAGATTCCTGCATGATCCTCCTGCATTTCGAGCACTGTCCCGCGCTCGGGATCGCTGACAAACTTTGATCCGGTTACAAAGGGCGACGGGGCCTTGCCGCGATTTGGCACGAGTTGATACGTCGCAAGCGTCTGGCCATTTTCCCCCACCCCGGCAAACGGACCTTGATACGCCGGAGCTCCGGCCAGCGGCAGATCGTAGATCACGGAATCGTCCTGCGCTTCGCCCACATAGACAGGGAGCTGCTCAGCTAACTTCGTTCCCGAGGTCGTCTCGCCTTCGATCCCGACAAGATATACGCCGGGCTTGGCAAAGGTATGCGAGGTGCCTTCCAGGGTTTTCTGTTCAAGGGTTTTCCCATCGCCGAAATTCCATGTGAACTTGGTGAACTCGAGGCCGGGTGCATGCCCGACGGAGGCTTTGAAAGTCACCGCCTGGCCCGGAGCCACCCATTTTGATCCTTCTTCGTCCTCACTCGCGCCGACACTCAGAAGCAGATTGTTAGGCCCGCCCGGCATCACCGTCTTTAGCGAACGATCTTTTTCGTCCACGAGGAAGAAGGATCCGCTCTGGGACACCGACGGCAATTCCAAACCGCCGAATTCCGACAGTATCACGCGCACCTTGGACATTCCGCCATTGGGGGCGTGCGCGTAAACGAGCCAGCGCCGTTCCGGTGATTTACCCAGCACCAGCGCCTGCGTCCAAACATTGATCCGTGTCCCGCCGGTCCAGGCATCGCGCGGCGGGTTGGCATCCGAGGTCAAAATATACCAACGCTTCAGATCGCGGACCCACTGGGGCTGATCCTCGCTGAGGTCGTCATACCACGGACGTTCCGCCAAGTTGGGCACCAACTCGCCGTGCTGCCAGAATTCCCTGAGCAGCGGGTGATTCCACGGACGATCCACGCTGTCGAGCAGTCCCGACCAGATCCCCTGGCGTATCGCGTCGAGCGGTTCTGACGCACGGAACTCATAGGCGATGCGCGGCCGTGCCGCCCAGAGGCAAAATTGCACCCAGCCTTCGTAACGTTCGAAACTCCAGCGCTGTCCCAAGGAGAGATAACGATACGCCTTTGACGAGGCGCGACGACCCCGGAACATTTCCGACGGCACCGCTCCGTCCCAGAAAATCGTGCTCCAAAGAAAATCCGGCCGCTCGGCCAAGATCCGAGGCAACACCGACGCCATTCCGCCGGCCTCGACCTGCATGCTCCAAGGACGGTTGTCCGTCTTCGCAGGCTGCCAGTCGTTGTCGTAGAGCTCCGGCATATCGCCGTCGTAAATTCGCCACCTGGTCCATCCCTTTTCATTGTCAAAGTTTAGTCCCGGCCGAGGCAGGTTCCTGTTTCCGATCGAGGTCGTTCCCCAAAGGTTGTTGTAGGCAATGAACCGGACGTTCTGTTTCCAGGCCGGCGAAACCAACGCGTCTTTCGCCGAAGCAAACATCGCCTTGTAGCGTTCATCATATCCCTCCCTTACCTTATGGTTGGCAAAGCCGTCTTCATACGGCCCCTTGCCATACTTGGCAATGAAGCGGTCCCCATTCGTCGCCTGGCCTGCTCCCAGCACTTCGCCCGCCTCGTTATTATTGAGAAAGACCACCATGGGCGGGTCGGGATAGATTTCCTGAAACCGCTTCATCAACTCGTTGCCAAACCAGAACGTCCCCAATTCCTCCCACGCCTTGATCGGACCGACGGGATCCGTCAACTTCCCGAGCTTGCCGTCCTGCAGCAATTCCGCCCGATCGGAATCCGGGATGCCGGCATTTTGAAACCGGTTCCTGTTATGCTGATAGGTTCCCGCATACGTTGCCCAATTCCAGCCGCGGAAGGCAATGGGGAGCTTGTGCTCACGAGCATACTCTAGGCCGGGCTGATAATACGAAACGATCTTCTCCAATCCCTTCTGCCGCCGCTTTTCATTGGAAAGCGCATACATCGCCTCGGAGAACGGATCGACAAATGCCATCAATACGTGATGCCCCTCCTTGGTGAGCTTCATAAAATAGTCGGGCCCCCAAGCCTCCACATTCCACGACCCTGCCAGCGGCAATGGCCAACCCTCGGGGCTTACCGTTTTTTGCAACCCCCACGCGGCAATCTCGGCCTCGGCCTGACCGGGCTTCAGCGGGACGTCACTGTCTGTCAGTGACGCGCCGTCCTTCGCCGTGACCACCGGCTCGATGACCACTGGCTTGATCTCGCCGACGGGCTGCTCCACGGCTTCTTTTGTCTTCTCGCCTTTGAGTTGCGGACCGTAGAGCGCCTCGGGATTGAATTCATCACCGGCTTCCTCCGCATGGAGAAAATCCGAAGCGACGAGTAAAGAGACTGCCAGTCCCAGAAAGGCGGAATGGCACAGGCGACGGATCAAGCGGGGGTTCACAAACGACAAAGCAGTAAAAGGGTTAGTAATCATGGAATAAGTGACAGCTACTTCGTTTAGCCGGATTTGAATTTCGGACTTCGGTTGGGATAATTCTCGAAAACCTCGCCATGCCCCAACTCGCGGGGGTCGCCGGTTTTTTGGAGTTCATCGGTCAGGCGGCGGGCCATTCCCTCACGGGCGGATACATACTTCGGGTCAGATGCGACGTTGGTCATCTGGTCAGGATCCTTTCGGTTATCGTAAAGTTCCTCCGCGGGCCCCGCCCCCCCGGCAGCAAGGGTTACCTGGCCCGGACGAAAGTTTCGAATGCAGAGATTGTCGCCTGTTGCGATCACCCGGCAGGGGTAGAAATCCGGGCCGTGGCATTCGCTCCCGACGAGCACGTGATCGCGTCCCGCATCGACCTGCCCGAACGCGGGAGACTCGATAAGTCCGAGCAGACTGCGGCCCGTCAGTTCAGCCGGCACCGGGAGTCCGGCCGCGTCGAGATCATACCCCGCTGCGGAAAATATCTCTCCGAGCGTCGGCACATCCGCAGCCAGAGTCGGAACGGAATCCTTCCATCCATTCGAGCGGATCCCGGTTTCGTGCGGAAAGCGTCCCATCCAAAACGCGGCGCGTGCCGGCTGGCAAAGCGGAGACGGGGTATAGCACGCGTCAAATCGCGCGCCCCGCGCTGCCAGGCGATCAATATTGGGCGTCACCCCGAGAGAACTTCCATACGCGACGATGGCCTGCCGGGAAAGCCGGTCGGCAATGACGATCAGAATATTTACGCAGTTATCTGACATACTTCCTATGGCTTGTTGTCTGGATTGGGTTGGGGGATTTTTGTCATAAATAATCCAGTTGGTTTTGTGCTGCCCGCTGCGCGGCACCGGCCAGGTTCGACTCGCGGCCGTCCTGCACTTGGGGATACTGCACAGGCTTGCGGGAAGAATCGACTGGCGGCCAGACGAAGCGACCCGCGTGGTCCCGATCAGCCACTCCAGCAAAAGCAAGCGACCGCGGGCAACAATCTCCGAAAACCCCGGTTCGTGAAACAAGTTTCGGCTTTCCATCGGATCGCTTTCCATGTCGTAGAGCTCACCGGTTTCCTGGCCTCCAAACATGGCAGATTGATAGTGCACCAATCGCCATTTCTCCCAGCGGATGGATTTGCTCCAGACATTTTCCGTCACAGCCACCGCTTTGACCGCCTGGTCGGAGCCTGACAAAAGCCCGGAGAGATCTTTCCCGTCCACCGTCTCCATCGGAGGCAACCCGCAAAGTGACACCAGGGTTGGAGCAATATCGACATTCTCAACCAAGGCCCGTGAAGTCGATCCGACCGGAGTGCGATCCGGCACGCGCCACAGAAACGGGACCCGGCAGACGGCTTCCGAGCAGATACCCGGAGCCTTCTCGGGCACGCCAAATGTCCCGGAATACGCCCCATGGTCACTGCCATAGATAACGATCGTGTTCTCCGCCAAACCGTTTTCCTCCAGGTATTGCAGCAACTCGCCGAGCGCGTGATCCACCTGAGTGATGCAGGCAAGATACCCCCGCCAAACCCTGCGCCGGACCTGCTCGAAGCCTTTGGGGTCAATCAATCCCCCCCAGGATTTGGCCTTCTCGACTCTTGAGCGGAAATGCGGCGGACGCCCCGATGGGTCCTGCAACAGCGTGGACGGAAGCTCCAGGTCGTCCGGATACATGTCCCAAAAGCGCTGATCCGGCGTATAGCACTGGTGCGGCCTGGGCAGTGACACTTGCATACAGAACGGCTTCCCGTCGGCCACCGATTCCTCCATGAACCGCATCGCCTCCCGAACACACCAGCTCTCCACGCAATGTTCATAAGGCAACTTCGAAGGGCGGGCTTCATCCTGTTGCTGGCCCGGCAGTTCGCCTAAACGAATACTATCCTCCTTGCCCCTCAACCCCAAGGAATCAAGGTAACGGAAATAGGCCGAATCCCCGCCATCGCTTTGCCCCCTGCAATCATAACATTCGGCGTAGAGATCCACCTGCGGCTCCAACCAGTCGGACTCCATCTTCGGCGTATGAAGCTTGCCGATCCCCGCCGTGCGGTATCCGTGTTCACGAAAATGCCCCAAAAAACTCGGGAGTTTTTCCGGCACCTGACCAGAAAGTCCGTAGTGCCCGTGATTGTGGCAGTATTGACCCGAGAGAATGCTCACGCGGCTCGGGGTGCAAATCGGGTTCTGGGTGTAGGCATTGGAAAAGCGGATCCCGCTGGCCGCGAGGCGGTCCATGTTCGGGGTGATGGCTTGCGGGTGTCCCTCATAGCCCGCGCAAGTCGCGAGATGCTGATCGGAAATCACAAAAAGAACGTTACTGGGTTTCATAGTCATAAATCTGAATGGGCGGGATGGTTATCGGTCGAACAAGCTGCGAAGGTCCGAGGTCATCCTTTCCCGCATTTCACTGTCCAGCCCGGCCAGACCGGAATATTCGAGCCAACCATTGGACACACCCACGCCAGCGCCGACCTGACAGGCAAACCTCATCTGCAAATCCCACAATTTTTGAGAATGCCAGGCACAGGGACGCCAGGGTTTGTCGCCCAGCGCGGCGAGGTAGCGCACGGGAGCCTGACGGTAAAGTGGCTGCCCGAGAAGGTTTTCATAGGCGTGGTCCCCGACCTCTCCGTCCGCCCACATGACAAACCCGGACATCGAGCAGTCACTTGTGAAGACCGCCTTGTCGCTCCCGAAAGAACGCACCAACGAACGAAGTTTCCGGTAAAATTCGATAGCCGAAGTGGAGATCGGACCAGCATGAACCGGATGATGATCGTAGCCCAATCCCGAGAACGTCTCGTCCACAGTGATCGCATCGGGATGCAATATCTCCATGATCCACTGCACCTGTTGCAGCAAATGCTGCTGCCATTGAGGATCCTTCAGGGAGGCCCGCCAGGCTTTACCTTTGCTGTCCGGTCCCGCCCAGCCAAACTCCATGGGGAGGCCCTCCCGATTCACCTGAATGACATCTTGCAACCGGACAAAGAACGTTGCCGCATCATCGAACAGAGCAGAATGAATGTAGATCGCCGCCTTGGCACCTGTCGCCTGTGCTGCCCGAATACGCTGACGCATGAGCTCAATGGACATCGTCGCCGGCCCCCGTCGATCTCCTTGCATTGCCTGCCATGTTTTCCTATCTGGATGAATATAATCTCCAATCGCAGGATAGTATCCATGTTGGGTGGCGAGCCCAACGCGAAAGTCCCGAAAATGGGGCAAATCGGCGTCATAACCACCTCCACGGCGGCCACTCTCTCCGGCGGCCGAGGACAGGAAATCGTAGTAGTGGACCTTAAACTCCTGCGTCCACGCGACCGGGGGAAAATCCTCATGGTGCGCAAACCGGTGGAATGCTTTCCATGCCACCGTCGCATCCCCAGTGTGCAGGAGTGCCCAGCAACGCTCCGTCAGGGTCTCTCCCGGAGCGATCGTCACGCACCGCCCAACCTGCCAGAGTGACGGCTGTGCCTCCGTGCTGCCCATACTGAAACGCATGGGATTCAACGACGAGGTAAACAGGCCGAGACGAAGTGCCAGATTGGGATCGTAGAGATCCACCACAGGAGCTAACAACAGCGCCTTGCTTTCCCGCTGATCCGGATAGCTGGCCATCGGCTCCAGATAATGCGCCTCAAAACCGTTTGCCTGCACGTATTGGTCACAATCCTGAAGCATGTGCTCGATCCCAAAATCGTCAAAACGCCGATCCTGCGCTAGGCCGGCCACGTTAATAGGTATGAAAGCCCTCGGCCATTCCATTTCTGGCGAAGGGCGAAACGCGATACAAAAGACGAGTTCCGCACTTTGTGATTCCTCCGAGAGGTTGCGGATCGTCAGCGCGGCTTCAAGCAAATCCTCCCCCAAGCCTGCTCCGCTATCGTAGAGTTCATGCTGCAGTTCAATTTCCAATGAGTTGCAAGCCAGCGACGACTGCTTCGCATCCAGCCGCATCACCCCAAACGCGGACTGATCCCCGAAGCGGCAGTGGGCATTGATCGTTGCCTCACGGGCTGTCAGCGGCTGTCCCTGCCAGGAAACGCCAGTGAAGAGCCGATCATCCCGGGACCACCGTAAACGGCTTTCTCCGGCTGTTTGGTTATTCGTTAAGTTCATCGCCAATAGTTCAACATTACAAGACTGCCTAATGTTTATAACAAAGTGTCGCGGAGCGGTGGCATCATGATTGTTGGGGACGGTTTAGGACTATGGCTGCGGGTGCAGAAATGGTGGCATCGACAGCCGCAATGCAGGGATCGAGGCCGTCTCGGCGGTAGAGCAGCAGTCCGTCGGTCCGGCCCTCGTCACAGTCGCCGAGCATGGTTTCCAGACCTGGCAGCCAGCTAACCGTTTCCCTCGTGCCATCGGCCGATGTGATCGTGAGCCGGGACATTCCTGCCGAATGGCACGTGAACTCCGTTTCCACCTGCGGGATGGCGGTTCCACGATAGGGAACGAGCAAGGTCACTAACGTTTCGACATGCCCCTGCCAGGGACGACAAACTAATGAAACCTGGGGCGAGGGAATTCCGGCATAGCGCGGAAAATCCCGGATCCATCCGCGGTGCGGATCCTTTCCCCCCTCGTGCAGTTCAATCTCGGCGTTAGCCGGAGCCTGGGCAAAACAGAGCAACAGATTCGCGTCGGCGTGACGGGTGATAACACGCCGTCGCGTCGCGTCGATCTCGACTTTCCCAGGAGAGAGTTGCCAGTTCAATTCAAGGTTCGGAGACTCGAATTCCGTGCCGCGTCCCTTCTCGTCCCACCGGACAATCTCATCTATCACGACGGCCCAGCGTCCATGCACCCAGAACAAATGACGCGTGTGCGTGGCCGCCAGCCCGTGTCCGAGCCCTTCAAAAAACCACCAGCCATATTTCCCCTGCCAGTAACCCGCCGAGTATTTGGAGGAAACACAGTCATACCCGGGCGCATGAAAACTGCGAAAACTGTCGGGGTTGGTGGTGAACTGATTCCAGCCGTTCAGATTCACCGTGCTGTGAGCCCGGGTCGATTTGCAATACGGCCCCAGTGGGTCGCGCATCTCATAAACGATCCGGCCCGGATCCACAATCAGGCTCCGGCCAAAGGCGTGCAGTTGGATCGCATTCCGGCTGAGGTGACCATGAGCACTTCCCAACCGCGTTGCGTCAAACGTCAAAAACGTCGCATCCGTCCCCCAGTCATCGCGCAAAAATGCCTGCCCGGCGTGGGGGTAAACCTGACTTGTGGGCGGAAGCGTTTCCGGGAGGCCCTGGTCCCGCAGGAAAGCCGATCGCAAGTCGGCGGATTCGTTCTCGTGAACACCTTCCCAAGCCCCTTCGATATCATGCAGACCGCAATAAGTGCCGTTGGGCCGCGTATTAGCCAAGGCATATTCGAACATGCCGGCCACCATCCCGACTGTCATGGTGAAGCCGAGGTCCGGGTCGGCCCGGCCCAGCATAAGACAATCGCGGAACAGGCGCGTCATCCAGATGTGATACCCGGCCGTGCACTCGACATGGGCTCCATCGGGCAGCACCTGCCGCCGCGCCGCGTCGTTCATTACCTCTACGCCGAGCCGCCGCCAGCCTGCCGCATCCGGGCGGAACGGAAATCGCAGCCCGCACTCGATCAGAGTCATCGCCTGCTTCATCCGGAAGTTACCCTTCGGCGAAAGGTTCACGCTAATAAAACGCAGCTCGCTATCGATGTCATTCAGCAACTGGAGCAAAAATGCCTCGTCCCACGCCGCGCTTGCGCAGAAAACCGGTAACGCCTCGGCAAAAATTGCCACCCGAATGGCAAGGTTAAGCGAATTGTCATAGGACGGCATCCGCCAATCCGCTGAGGCAGGATGCGCGCGCATCCAGTCGGCCACGTAATCCCGCGCGGCCTCGGCATATGATTCTTCACCGCTCACCAAATAGGCGGCCATCAAAGGCGGAAGATAGAGGAATCGCTTGGGGCGCTCCCTCCAGACATGGTCATCAATCTGGTCGCCCACCCAGCGGATCTCCGAGCGCCCGATGGCAACAAATCGTCCGTCGTTGTAATAAATTTCTCCCTGCACCGCGTGATCCGCCTCGCTGCGAATTTCCTCGGTAAATTTCGGCAGCAGGCTGCCAAGAATCGCGTCGTAGCGCTGGGCGTTTTCCCGAAGCTGAGCCTGCAAACTCATGCGACCTCCCCCGCCGAGACAATCGCCTCGACCTTGAAATGGGAATACTCGGCCACGAGCGGTGCCATCTGACGGAATCCGATGCGCCCGCCGCCTAGCACCGACCCATAGGTTTCCCCGTTATCGTGAAATCTCAGAATTTCCAGTGTTGGCTGCCAAGCATTGGTTCCTCCGATGTGGAAGCTGATGTCCGCGCCCAGTTTGACCACCGTCAAGCGGTAGGGTCCGACCGCGTCCTTCACCGACGGAATCGGATCGGCTCCGGCGGCGACCATGTGAAAGCCGTGGCTCTTCCGAAGATTGGAGATATTCATCGAGCGTTCCCATGGATACCGCCGACGAAAATACGAGACATGCAGCGCATTCATTTCGCCGTGATGATACTGTTCGTAAGGTCCGCATCGGGGCGCGAGTGAAGGATCAAAGAGGTCTTTTCCCTCAGCCCCCATGGCCGCAAAAAACAATATCGCGAGACCGGGTTCGTAGATCGGAATAAACTCCCACGAGATCCGGATATTGTCCGGGAAGACCTCCGGACACCAAAAGACAAGGTTTGCCCGCTGATTCGCCTCTTTATCCGTCTCTGGTCCGGGATCAAGCGTGCTCTCCAGCCTCATCCGCCCGCGCGGGAAGCTGACTGTTCCAGGCCCTTCCATCCGGAAGTCGGCAATGTCCGCCGCCGAACCGAGCGGGTTCTCGTAAAGGGTTTCTTCGGCAATCACATTCATAGAGGAATTGTTCACGATCTCGGGAACAGGATCTCGGCATTAATTTTCGGTAGAATCCGCTTGTGGTTGAGCCTCCGGAGCCGCACCTGTTTTCCCATCTTTCTTGCCGGCAGGTTTTGCGGGCTTTTCCTCCTTCTCGACTTTGGGCTTTGGCACTTTTTTTTCTTTCGGCGTGGGCGTCGGGAGCGGCGGGGGGGCGTTCTTCTCCATAAGCCCTTTGAGCTTCTGGCTGAAGGCGTAATCCTCGATCGACTTGTCCACCGCTGCCAAATCGAGCATCGCTTTGGCGAAATCCGCCGGATCCGTCACCCCCTCTGGAATGGCGGCGAGCTTTTCTACGATCCCATCAAGCGTGGCGGCAACCTCCGCAGAAGCCGGCAGTTTGCGGCACTCCGCCAGAGCAACAACAGCCTTTGCCTTGCCCGTGTCAACCGGCTCGGTCAGCCTCACGACTTCGATTTTGTCCCCCTGCTTGGCCACGGCCTCAGCCCCAAGCGGCAGGATCCAATCACCGGGCATCCGGCTTTTGATCTCGTTTCCGAGGGCCAGCGCATCGGGCTTCGCAGATTTCAGGAAATAGAGCCAGCCGAAGTTTTCGGGATTGAAAAACTTCGCGCCCGGTGAGGACGCAGCGTGAAGACCTTTCCCCGCGTAAGCGAAGCGCGTGATCGCATAGCGCCAAAGGTCGCCGGGCTCAGCGGTTCTGCCAAGCACACTCGTCGGAAAAAAGAATTCCGCAGTCCAGCCCTCGGCATCCTTGCCGGTGGCGACTTTCCAACCGTCCGGGTTCCAAGTTTGGTCCACGTTGGCGGCATCGAGTTGAAGGGCGCCGGCCTGGGTGCCGAGGGAATTCACCATAAATTTCCTGAATCCAATCCCCGCACCATCCGGGCCGAGATACACCTCCGCGCTGTCATCGGTCCACAACGCACCGTCGCCACGCGTCGTGATCGAGGCCTTGATTTTGTCCATCTGGGGATCGTGGAACCGGATGGACAGGTAAACCCCCGTCTTGTCGTAGCCAATCTGGTAGTCGGTCTTAGAAGCAGCCGGCCGCGGCACTCCCGAGAAAAACGCATAAAACGTCCCCACCTTCGGGATCTCTTTCCAGGCGGAATCATCGAGTTTTCCATCGAGCACTGGGGGCGTCGTGACCGGGGTCGCGGTTTGCAGGGAGAGCACTTCCGCCGCCCGCAGAGTGGCTGGCAGAAGAAGAAAAAGCAGAAGTCGTTTCATAGGTGGTTTATTCTTTGGGAAGCGTGATGGCGACGGACTCAGACTGACCCGTCACGATATCGGTGATCCGGGCGGTGTAGATGCCGGCGGGAAGGTTAAGAGCCAGAGGCACCTCAAAAGTCACCGCATCGGCTCCCCATTGAAAGGCCCGCAAGTTAGGAACCTCCACGCCATCCGGCTGGACTAAGTCGAGCCGGTAAAGCCGACGCGGACGGGACAGTCCGTCGTCCGTCGCAGGCTTCACGATGATGGGCAGGACCGCTCCCCGTTTCGCTTCGCCTTTGGCGGCGGCGGTGAAGGGAGCAATTGGCTTCGGGGAAAGAGCGTAGAGGGTATTGCGTCCAGCTCCTGCAGACGGAACAATCTCGTCGGTCTCGCCGAGCGACTTGCCGGCCCGGACATCATAAACATGCATTTTTTGCGGCAGTCGAATGACCCCATTTTCCGCCGCTCCTGGGAGTATCCGGCAACTCAACAACTCCAGTCCTTCGGAGCGAAACCGGTTCACCATGTAACCAGACGGCACCTCCAATTCGATGGACACACCCGCCTCCTTGAGAAGACTCCGCATCCAGGCATTCAACGCAGGGTCATCCATCTGGTTCGCCAGCGCCTTGCCAAGGGTGAAATTGAGCAGAATTGTCCGGCCTTTGCCAAGGGTGCGGGTCAGGACCAGCGGAACACCATCGGACGTGCTCACCGCTGGAGTGGCTCCATCGGGCTTGAGCTCCGAATCCACCACCATCCCCGGTAGTTCCAGCGATTTTCCGTCAGACACAGCCCATTGGACTGTCGCCTCGCGCGGAGCTCCTTCTGCGCTTTGCTTCACACCAAAAAGAGAATCGAGGAGACCTGCCTCCCGCGATGCGCCACGGATATTGCGCATACCCGGACGAACGTCAGCCACAAGGATCCCGCCGGATTCCACCCATTTCTTCAAAGCTCCGGCAACAGGATCGTCCAGACTCAGTGACTGCGGGAGGAAAAGGATCTTCACCCCATCGGTCGCGAGCTTCCCTTCGCCAACCTGCTTTTCCGAGTAGAAGAACGCCGGCACCGCAATCGCATCGGTCCAGGCAAGCAGTCCGTTCCGCGTGCTGCCGACCGAACCGAAACGCACGTCCACCGTCTGCGCGTGATCGCTGGCCTGACTAAACAAAATCCCCACGCCCGCCTTCTCGGGTGCGAGATGACCGAGAAGCGGCCCGATGCCCGCATTCACTTCGAGCATCACCGGCCACTGGTCTTTCTCAAAATAGTCCGCAAGGCCGAATTCCGAACCCAGCATGCCTTCGCCGGCGAGATCCATGAAGTAGAAGCTGGAATTCACCCCACCACTCAGCACTTGCTCCCAAAGCGGCTGCCCGCCGCTGGAACGCTCGCGCAGATACCCGCCCCACCAGTTGCCACGCAGCAAATCCGGCGACCCGAAGGACCGCATCAATGCATTGTCCAGACGGTTCGGATAGGGTCCCCACATCGTCAGACCGGGAAGAGTCAGCTCGGGATCCCCCATCTTCGAACCCTCAGCCCCGATGAACTTCGCGGGGTCCGGGTCATTCTTTTTAATCACGTCGGAAACCTGATGGTGCACGCTGGCGTAAAGCGTCTCTATGAAGCGCATCCAGGCGAGCTTGCGCGGGATCTCCTTCATCGGAAGTGCAGTATTCATGTCGGGCGGCGTGACCTCTTCGAAACTCTTGTCGTTCGAACTCCACTCCTTGTTGAGCAATGCCAAGTCCCCGCCGTATTCCTTCTTCACCATCGCCTGGAACCCGGCGAGTTCGGACGGCGGCACCTGCGCACGTGAGTAATCGAAGCCGTTCTCGTCACCGAGATTGTAAATATGGATGTAGTCTTTATAGGGCCCGGAGGACTTGTTGGCCGCGTTGTTCGGCTTGTCCAGCTGGGCCTGAAGATACGCCGGATTGGCAAACGAATCGTCAGGCCCATCCTTCGGCCCTGGGGCTTTCACCAAGACGCGGAAGCAATAGTCCATCGCGTGCGCATTGCCGCGGGCAACTTCGAGCGAAATGTTGCCCTTGCCAGCATACATGAAAGTATTGAAACCGGCCTTGCGAAGCTGCGCCATCTTGGGAAGACCAAGCACGGTCGGAAACGGCCCGCCCCAAATCAGGTTGACGAATTCCGGCATCGGCTGGCTCACAAAAAACTCGACCCGCTTGGTTGCAATCGGATTCTTTCCGTCCAGCAACTCCACCTTCAGCAGGTGCGGAATGCTCGCCGCAAGATCCAGCGGTGCCCTGATCTCCATCGACGGAGCGGACACCGGCATGGACCCTTCGAAAATGACACGCCCATCGCGGTCCTGCCCCTCGTAGGAGAGCGTCAATCCCTTGAGATTCTCGCCGGTGAGCGCCACCGGAAGCACAAATCCGTCCTTTTTCTTATGCAGCTTCGGCACCTCGTCGGGCACCCCGAGCGACGCGATCGTCGAGCGGCCGGGGGCAACGTTCAGACCAAGCGTGCCCCAGTATTCGGTGCCCGCTTGAGACACCATCCGGTAATTCAAAAAATGCGGTCCCGCAGCCAGCGGCGGCACAGCGAATTCAACCGGCACAGCGTCGCCGGCTTTCAACGAAACGTCAGGCAGGTCCACCCGGATGCCGGTGAGATCGCGAACGACCGCCTTCACCGTCACGGGTTCGGGCAGAGTAAACGTGCCCACCGAAACGCCAGCCGCCTGCGCTGGCGCGGCAATCTCGGCCACACGCGGGTTGCCCGCTGCAGGCACGACGCGGGGAGCGGTCGCAGGGTTGGCCGCCACAATTGCCTTTGCCGCGGCCGAGAGGTATTCGTCGTAATACACCTCCTCCTCCGGGCTGTAGGGCATGTAGGGCGTCAGAGCATGGATTCCGGTGTTTTGGTTTCCGTCACCGTTCCCGCGGCTGTTCATCCAGATAACCCGGCCTTTCCCGAAGTCCCAGCGCTTGGCAAGGCTATCCTTGCTCGCCGAGCTTGCCTGAAATGGAGCCAACAACGGGACGGGCACACCCGGGAGGATTCCTTCCCCAACCTCGACCGGAGTTCCTTTGGAAATTTCCAGCGGAAACCCCCGCCGAGCCACGTCCGCCTGGGACGCAAAAATCACCAATCCTGCTCCGTTCGCAACTCGCTGGAGCACCTCATACTGCTCCCGCGGGGACAGTGCGTTGAAAATCGTATTGTGCCCAAAAACAATCACGTCCCACTTTTTCTGGAGAAGCCGCTCAAGTTCCTCCGATTTCTCTTCGGGCTTTGCCCCTTCAATCGGGGCGATATACATGTTGTTTGATCCGAGCGCGTTGATCATAGCGTCGCCCTGATAAAGCACCGCGCCAAACTCCAACTTCAGCCGTTGCTGCAACTCCGCGACCTCGCGAGGCGCAATTTTTCCAGCAACCAGAAACAGCACCTTCGGCGGCCGGACATAGTCGGCCGCAAACGGCTCGGTCTCCGTCACCAAGCGTTCCGGGCGGATCTCAGTCCAATATCGACCATCCTGCCGGTTGCCGGCCTCCGCGCGGGAAGAGGTCAGCACGCAAAAAGCAGTGGCAAGAAGAATCGGGAGAAGGGGATGCAGTATCATGATTTTTGAATGGGGCAGCGCAGGTGAAAAATGGAGTGGAGTCTCTGGCACGTAAGAAAGCTTTAACTCACAAAAACGGGAAAGGTTATGGAAAAGTTTACTGCAAAGATATTTCCTGGTCAAAAAGATTTGCTCCGATTCAGCAAAATGAGCGTTCGGTTGGCGCATGCGAATTGTTTCCCTGGTTTTGTCAGGTGCGAGTTTTAAATCGGTCATGACAGCCAGTCCCAAACCGAGACCACGAAGCATTCGGTTGGAGGGATTAACCGGGAAAATAAAGATCGGATCTTTGGGAGCTGAAGGCGGCAGGAAAGAAGATCACGCAGACTATATATTGCAACTATTCTTGATAACTCAATCCCCGTCTAAAAACCCGAAATCAGCTGCGAAAAATAAATCTAGAGACGCCCGCTAAGATCCTCTTCGGCAGCATAAATCTGTTCGTCCGGTAACCTCGTCAGGGAATGCTTAATTGCCGGCAAAGGATCCGCCCGACGATCGCCACCGCCACAAAGGCCCCAATCAAGAGCGCCGCGTCCCGGAGTTTTTCACCAACCGGCTTTTCTGAGAGAAGGATGCTATCCGCCAGAAATTTCGGCAGCGCATTTTGCGCGGTAATGGCCAGCCCACAGATCAGGTTCAGACCCACGGCCAAAAGAATGAGCCCCTTGGCCGGTGCAAAAAACCGGAACAAGGTCTTCCAAAACGGAAACGCCTGTTCTTCAAAAGGAACACGCAATGCGTCCATTAATGGTGCTTTTTTCATCCCTCAAGGCTCGGCACGCAGACCGCCCCGCTCGTTCCACCGGAAATGCACGCTTGGGTGAACGCCGTCCCAGCGCGCCCAGCGCGTCGAATCGCTGGTCGTCGGTGATTAGGAATAGGATGTTGGGTTTCATGGGTTGGGTTACCAGGTCCCGGAATCCTGTTCATCTGGTTGGAGCGTGCCTAATCACTCTCTCCGGGTTAAGATAAAAAAATGGTTTCGGCCGGGATGGGCTTTCCGTGCGGCAGGTCTTTGTCTCCGGCACTAACCAGCATTCCGGGCTTCGGCTCAATCCTCCCGGTCAGCGCCGGGTCATTAGTTTCTTTCATCCAGCGCTCCAGCCGGGAGCGCATCCCGGCGAGCACTTCTGCGTGGGCCGGATCACCGACGAGATTGTCCGCTTCATTCGGATCAAAAACGAGATCAAAGAGGCTCTCCACTGGCACGGGCCGGGTGTCCCAACCGCACTGCCGCAGCAGGAAGCGGCTGACGCTGGCGTCACAGTTATCCGAGCCCCGCCGGGTCAGGTATCGCCGGATGTATTTGTAGCGGCTAGTCCGCACGGAACGCATCGGTTCGGCGAAGCCATGCCAGTTGACCTCCGCGAAGACCTCGTCACGAACACTCGCGGCCCGACCGTTGACGAGCGGCGCAAGCGACACCCCTTGCAGCCAATCCGGCGGGGTCAATTCCGCCACTTCGCAAATCGTCGGAAAGAGATCGACATGACTGGCCAGGGCGTCGACCACCTGTCCGCCGACGAATCCCTGCGGGCCGCGCAATAACAGCAGGACGCCTGTGCCGTGGTCGGTGAGGTTGCATTTCATCATCGGATACGCGATGCCGTGATCCGTTGTGATGATGACAAGCGTGTTGTCGGCCTGCCCCGAGCTTTCGAGGGAGGTGAGGATCCGTCCGATATTCTCGTCGAGATGCCCCACGGCAACCGCATAGTCGGCAAAGTCCCGGCGCGTCTCGGGCGTGTCCGGTAAAGGAGCGGGCGGGCGCACGTAGCGCGGGTCCCCGAGCGGCTCCGCGGCCTTTTCGGAAGTATGCCACTGCTCGCCCGGTCCCATGCGGTGGGTCAGGCTGAAGCCGCACGAGAGAAAGAACGGTTTGTCCAGATCGGCGTCACGGATATACGCGGCAGCACTTTCGGCATAGAACTCGTTCCACTTCAGAAACGAATCCGCCCACGACGGCCAATCGTCGTTAAGGAAGCGG
>JBDNGG010000035.1:0-7560 GCA_041689405.1 Terrimicrobiaceae bacterium
CATTTATTTCGCTCTTATTTTTGAAGCGTGCAGTTTATTCTTCGGACGCAGCCGGGATGAACCGCAGGTCAGCGATCTTGAGCGTGAAATCCACGGTTTCCAGTCCCCAGAGATACTGGCGCACGCTGATCGCTGTCGCATCGGTTTTATCCCATGTCTCGGGATTTTCCTTGTTTGGGTTTGTGAACTCCTCGATGGGCGCGGTGACTTCGTGCCACTCACCGTCGGCGAGCAGAGAGGCTTCGAAGGAGACAGTGGCATCGGGGCTGTCGTTTCCGACGACGAGGCCCATGGGAAGGGAGGTCATGGATTTCCCCACGCGGTCGGTGAGTTCGCGGGCGGTGAGTTTGTAGGAGAAAGCCACTGCCTGCTGCGAGTTGAGGTCCACGGGTTCCTGTAATTTGTCGTTCCGCACACAGACCCAGAGCTCAGAGCCGGTCTGGCCTTTGGCGTCGTATGTCAGACAACCCGTCCCGGCGACTTTGTCGGTCTCGTCGAAATGCAAATCTGTGAATGCGACATCACCTTTGTCCCCGTGAATCGTGTATCGCCAGCCGGACTGGTCCAGGAGTCCCTGAGAGAAAACCAGGTGGGAGCTTGCCGCAAGTATGATGATGGTGGTGGTGATTAGTTTCATAGTTTTTTAAAAGCCAATTGCAGTTCATGTTCGACGATGGGGACCACCTGCACGGTGGCTTCGATGGTGTCTTCGAATTCGAGGCGCAGCTTGCCGCTGGCGGTGAGCCAGTCGCGGAGGCCGGTTTCCCAGACCAGGAAGCGTCCGAAGTAGTGGTCGCTGATGAGTCGGTCGTCGAGCCAGGCGCGGGCGCAGGCACCGGAGTAATGGGCGCGCAGCACGACATCGCAGGTGCCGTCGAGCAGCACCGGGTCCACATCGGCCTCCCAAACCAGCGTTGAACCCTCGCGGCTCTTGCGCCACGCGATGGATTTGGTCGGATAGGGCAGCGAGCCTCCCGCTTCGTAGATACCGAATTCCGCATCATACCGGCCTTCGATTCCCTCAATCTGTGGCTCGTGCGGGGAGAGGACGTAGAGGTAGAAATCGGCAGAATCCGCCTGGGCCACTTTGCCACCGTCGAGGAGACGGAGGTTCGAAAATGCGACGAGCGGGCCGTCGGGTGAGTCCAGATCCCAGGCGTTGCCGGCGAGTTCCCGCTCGACATGGACGATCCGCACGGAACGGTCAAGATCGAGGACGCTGACCTGGAGGGTTGCTCCCGGGCGTCCGACAAGCGTGACGGTGTTTGGGTTTTCCCAGAGCGGGAGGCATTCCCCGCGCGAACGGATGGCGCATTTGCGTTCGGCCACCAGCGCGGTTTCGAACGTCTCGTTGGCGTCCGCGTAAAGGATCAATTGGGTGGCATTCGCGCCGAAGTCGCGCCGGTCGAGCAGTTCAGCCGTCGAGTATTCGAGAAAGGTGCGTGGCTGAAGGCGCACGTAGAACGGCAGGATTTTGTTGCGCTGTGGCGGAAGCGCCGTCTGGATGCGGACGGGATACTCCCGTGCAGTCTCGCACGGGATACCGCGCGCGCAGGTCTCGATGCGTATGTCCCGCAGCCACCGGCTGCCGTGGATTTTTGTGTTGCGAAGGAAGAGGAAATTCGTCTCGCTCAGGTTCAGGCCCCGTGTGCAGCGTCCTGCGGCATCCACTTTGGTGACGTGTTTCACGTCCGCGACCACCTGCAGGTCCTCGCGGTGGTAGTTTTCAAAAAGGTCGCCGCTCTGGTCGAGCCCGGGATGGGATTTTCCGTAGCTCATCGCCGTGGCCCACTGGTAGTTCGGCTGGGCTTTGAGCATCTCCTGCCCGAAGCTGCGCAGCATCCAGCCGAGGCGCTTGATCCACTTATAGCTTTCCCGCAGGTTGCCGACCGGGGTGATCGGTGACTGGAAGTTCACGTCCCTCGACGGGAGCATCCGCTCGGCGGCGGTTTCCCCGCCGGGCAGATCGCTGTTCTGGCCGTCGGTCACCATGTAGTAATTGATGCCGCTTGCGCCCTCGGCGAGGATCCCGAGGCTCAGCGCCTCGATATACGAGGGGTCGACGATCGGCCCTTGGTAGCTCGAGGTGTTTTTGTATGCTGGCAGATCGTAGAAGCGAACAAACATCGAGGAGCCGGTTTCGATCGTGATGTAAGGCCTCACATGCTTGGCCCAGCGCTCTTTGTTCACCGGCCAGATTTCCCCCTCTCCGCCAAAGCAGGACGTGGGGTAGCCGCCGCCGGTGTCCACCAGCATCTCCATCTTTTCCTCGCGGCCGGGCCACTTGCTAATGTCGATGATCGGCACATCAACCCCGTGCTCCTTGATGATGCCATAATAATACAGCACGTGCTTCGCGTTCTCCTCGGGGTCGGCGGATCCCCGCGCGATATCGTCCCCTTTACTGCCGGCCGAACCGAGTTCGTTCTCGAGCTGCACCATGATGATTGGCCCGCCCCGAGTGATCAGGCGCGGAACGATGATCTCCATCTGCGTCTCATACCACTTTTTCGTCAGGGCTAGATACTCGGGATCGTTCGTTCGGACCCGCGACGAGCCCAGCTTTGAGATGAGCCATTCGGGAAATCCGCCGTTGCGCCACTCTCCGTGGACAAACGGCCCGTGCCGCGTGATCGCGTACATGCCCTGCTCGTGGATGAGGTCCAGGAAGGCGGCCACATCCCGGTCTCCCGAGAAATACAGCTTCCCCTCCTCGGCCTCGTGATAGCCCCATGTGATGTAAAAAGATACAGTGTTCATCCCTGCCGCCTTCATCTTCAGCAACCGGTCAAGCCAGTGGCACCGCGGGGTGCGCGTGTAATTGAAATCCCCGCCAAACGAGAAAAACGGCTTTCCGTGGAGGAGGAGGTAATCGTTGTGGACTTCTATGGCGGGCGCCGGGTTTTTCATGCGTGGGTGGAAGTGTGAGAAGTGATGATACTAAACAAGAAATCTCTGTCCATACGAAATGGATCAATATTCGTTTTATTTTCTAATGCAAGCTGATCAGGCGACAGATCATAAATCTTCTGACTAACTTCCAAAAGTTACTCTCGGTCCAGCCCAAGCGTCCACGAGGCGTTCCTTGCTAAAAACCGAAATGGCACCTCCGCGCCGGGGTTGAGAATTGCCGCCCTACAACCGTTTTAGCCGGAATTTTGTTCATTTGCTTGATATTATTCATATTCGCTGCGAAAGACAGTGCATGGCGTCCGCGCCACGTCCCTTATCTAGAGAAATCCACGAACGAAACCGAGCCAAGCATCATTGTCAACCACGCCGGTTTCCCGACAGGAAACGCAAAGCGTACGGTGTTTCCCGCAACAAGCCACTGCGAGTTTGAGTTGCAGGACATGATGCAAATCGATACGGAAGCTCCCATTGGGGCTTTCGAGAATTGGAAACCCGTTCATCGCGGGCTGTTGAAGGCTGCCTCGGGCGGGATGGGAAATTTTCAAACCGGGGATTTTTCCTCCACAACTTCAAATTTCGCGCCTGCCACACGCCCGAGATAATCAGCCAGATCGTCAGCGGCTTTTTTCTCCTTGGGGGTGCTACGCGGCTAACTTCGACAACCGGTTCACCGATAATGTTCCCGGCAGTGGCGACGAGCGAACGGTGAGGTGTCAATACAACCCGCTGGCCTAATACACGAATATCGTCACGCTCGTCGCATCCGCGGTGGCACTTGAGGAGCAGGACCCCGCATTTGCCGGGAGGCTGGGGTCCCCGGCCTTGGCCTGCTGGCGGTTCATGGAAGGGAAGACGGAGGATGATTACCATGCGTGGACTTCAGTGTGGGCGTGGAGACTTCAGGCTGCCTGGCCGTCGATGCCGGACCCGAGGCCGTGATGGATTTATGGTCGCCCCGGACGGGTTTATGGGTCACGGACGCACTCAACGAGGATTCCTACCGCGGGCTCTCCTTCCGCTTTTTCATGCCGGCAAATTCCCCCCGGAAAGTGAACTGCGGCCTCGGCGCGCACTGGACGGGTTGGGCGCGTGCACTCGCCTGTTGCGCGGACGTTTTCTATCACCCCAAATGCCGGATGGCAGCACTGGATCAACTCCACTGGCTGCTCGGCACAAATCCATTCCGGGCATCGTTTGTCAGCGGGATTGGCTACAACAACCCGATGCCATACAGCCGACCCTTCGGGCACATCGTTGGAGGATTCATGAACGGCCCAAGGGGAAATGCAAGAGATGAAATATTCGCTGACACCGGCGGGCACTGCGACTGGTCCACCTGCGAGTAATGGAATCCCATCGGGGCTAACACCGTCCTCGCGCTTACTCGCCTCCGGCCGGATCACATTCCCGTTGTCAGGAAGCCGGGTATGGCCACCGGATAATCCGGTTGAAAAATGCGTTTGCGACCGGTTATCTGTTGACATTTCCGTCTTGGTGAATGATAAGAATTATGTGTTGTTCCCTATCGCTCCGCTGTCCGGTCACCGCCACCGTTCCCGATCGGCGTTTACGCTTATCGAGGTGGCGATCAGTCTTGGCATATTTTCCTTCGCCTTTATCGCCATTCTGGGAGTGGTTCCGTCGGGGCTGCGTTCGATGCGGGATTCGATTGACGCCACGGCTGGGGCGCGGATTTTGCAGGGAGTTGAGGCCGATCTCCGGGGCAAGGGTGCTGCTGCGGCCGATACCATTTACTTTGACGAGAGCGGGTCGCGGACGAGCCAGACCGGTTCGCTTTACACGGCGCGGGTTACTCCGCTGAGCGGAGGGACGCTGCCGGGCGGGGCTTCCTTCTCGGGCCTCACGGCGGTTTCGGTGAAGGTCTCCCGTCTTCCCGGCGGCATCACGGATTCTGGCACTTCCTCCAATGCGCGGCCTTATGTCCTCTGGGTCAAACAGTAACCGGCCTGCCCGGCAGTGGCGGGAGCGATTACCAGCAGGTGAGGTTTCGCAACAGGAGCGTGGGCGTCCCGCCCGCACGGGAAGCGGGCAAGATGCCCGCGCTCCTGTCCTGACCCGGCAGCGGGTTTCTTCGAAAAACGTGGTATCCTTTTGCCGCGCACGGGGCCGGGCGGGCTTTACTCTCCTCGAACTGCTCGTCTCAATGGCGGTGTTTGCCCTGCTGGCGGTGCTCATCTTGTCGGCCACTCAGAAAATCTCCTCGATTTGGAAGAGTGCGCTGGCAAAGACCGAGCAGTTCCGCGAGTCGCGCCGGGCGATGGAAACCGTGGGCCGCCGCCTCCAGAGCGCCGTGCTCAACCCGTATGTGGATTACAAATACCCCGGAGGAAATACAACCCTGCCGCCAACCAGCTACTTTCTCAAAAGTGATTTGCGATTCCTCTCGCTGCCCGCGAAAGATCTGGCGGGCGCAACGCTGACGGCCGTAAACAATCCGACGCACTCGGTTTTTTTCCAGGCGCCGGCGGGGTGGGTGACGGATCGGGCGAACTACGGCGGGCTCGAGTGGCTGGTCAACACGTTCGGATATTTTATTGAATATACGGAGGCGGTCGACCCTGTTGATCCCACATTGAGAAAGTCGCGTTACCGGCTGGTCGAATTGCGCGAGCCTTCGGAAAATTTGTCGGTTTATCGCTGGATCCAGAAGAAAGATGAGGATAATGAAAAAGATGGGACGAGCGATACCTACAAAGGAAAAGAATGGGTCACCGTGCCGCTGGGGGTGCCAGCAAATCGCCGGATCGTCGCGGATAATGTGATCGCCCTCATCCTGCTCCCAAAGGTTCCTGATGCCGCGAAAAATTTAGTGCCGGCGACGGTGTCGGGGAGTTATATGTATGATTCGAGCGATGATTCGCGGGCTGGAACGATATTCGATTCAACAAACCGACTTCCCTACGCGGTCGAGGTGATCGTGGTGGCCTTGGACGAGGATTCGGCGGCGCGCGTTTGCACCAGCTCCACCCCGCCGCTGCTCGTTGCTTCCACGCTTTTCACCAACCCCGCGCAGTTGGAAGCGGATCTGACAACACTGAAAACCAGCCTCGACACACGCTCGCCGCCGCTGCGCTACACGATCGACCGCGCAACGATTACGCTCCCGCCCCAACCATGAACCACCGACCCTCATTTTTTGTTTCTCAGCGCGGCGCGGCGCTTGTCCTCACCCTCATGGCGCTGGTCCTGCTGGCCATTTTTGCCGTGGCCTTCCTCGCCTCCGTCGCGGGCAACCGTGCGACGGCGGATTCCTCCGCCGGGCAGGTCTTCACCCAGGCGCTCTCGGACTCGGTCGTCGATCTGGTGAAATCCCAAATTGCCGTTGGCACCCGGACGACCGACGGCGGCACCGATGTGCTCTGGGCCTCGCAGCCGGGCGCGATCCGGACGTTTGGCGCCAATGGCGCGGCGCGGCAGACTTTCAAGTTGTATTCCGCCGCCGATATGACGCCCGACAGTTTTTCTGCGGCCGCCGATGTGCCCAGCGCCGCCCAGGCCGCCAATCTGGCTATGTGGACCGATCTCAACCAGCCGGTGCTCGTCCCCGACAACCCGCCGGTTGCCGGTAGCACCGGGGTGCTCCGCTACCCGATCCTGCCCCCGCCGGATTCGCTCGATTCCGTCGGCGGCGTGCCGGTGGACAACCCGGCCACGGCGACCCAGGAGGGTATTCAAGGCTACTCGATCAACGCGACCTCCACGCCGGGCTACGCGTCCGGTGCTGCGAGCGCGATCAACAACCCCGCCTCCATGTTTGTGCGCTGGATCTACGTTCTGGCAGACGGCAGCATGGTCGCCGCGCAGGAGGCCTCCAATACCCCGCCCGGAACCGCCACCGTAACTGGCGCAACCCCCCAGAACCCCATCGTCGGACGCGTCGCCTTTTGGACCGATGACGAGACGAGCAAGGTGAATATCAACACGGCCTCGGAAGGCACGTTCTGGGATGTCCCTCGCGCGAACACCGCTGGCGAACGGCTTTTTTCCTCGCTCCAGCCAGTGATCAACGAATTCCAGCGACTGCCCGGCCATCCGGCCATGACCAGCCTGAGCGCGGTGTTGGGCGGATGGCTGCCGCCGCCGGTCGCCGGGAGCTACGGCAATTTGAGCCAGTATTACAGCATCGCTCCGCGCATCAACGATAAGAATGCCTCGGGTAACCTTGACGGCACGCTCGCGGGCACGCAAAGCCTTTCGACGACCATGAGGCCTATCGGCCTTGACCGTGACCGGATTTATGCCTCGGGCGAGGAAGTGCTTTTCTCTGCGAACGGCACCGCGCCTTCGACTCCATCCCTGAGAACGCTCAACCCGCAGCTCACCAAGGATATCGCCCGCAAGACCGGCGCATTCCTCACTGCCAGCAGCCGCGCTCCGGACTTGAACCCGTTCGGGCAGCCGCGCGTGACGATCTGGCCGCTGATGCTCCCGCCACGTCCCCGCACGACTCAGGAGGGGCTTTTGGATTTTTGCTCGACGGTCGGGGGCAGGCGCTACGCCTTTACCCGGAACGATCCTGTCAGCCGCACCGCTGATGCCGGCGGACGCAATGCGACCCTGCTCACTTACCTTCGAAGCCTCACCAGCCGGGCGATCCCCGGGTTCTCCAACGCGACCTTCGCAAGC
>JBDNGG010000036.1:0-6303 GCA_041689405.1 Terrimicrobiaceae bacterium
CGACTGCTTGCGCCGATCCACCACTTTACGAAGCCGGATTCCGTCATCGGTCGCGGTAAAATCCAACTGCGCACCAGGCTCAATGGCAAACCGGTCCCGAAGTTCCTTGGGAATGGTGACCTGCCCTTTTGTTGTCACGAGAGCTCTCATAAGTTTACGGTAAGAACGTCTGCGCGGAAAGACAAGTAATACTTTCGTCACTGAAAACAGCGTAGAACCCCTTTTGCATGGTTTGGCAAGATCGGCGGCATCGATCTCCTCGGCGCTTATTGGGACGAAGGGATCAGCGATGACTCGCAGCGTCATGCCCGTGCCTTGATCGTGCCTTGATCGTGCCGAACCGCGCGCGCGCAAACGCCGCCCCAAAAACTACCGTTTCCTCACAAAACCCCGTCGCGAAATGGGGGCGGCGCCCGCACCTTCCTTTTGGTCGAGGCATTTCGCCACTTCTGGACCTGCAAATCGCCGACTTGGGCAGCCAAATTCCTCGATGCCTGGTGCACCCGCGTCGCCCTTTCCCGCCTTGAACCACTCAAAAAAGTAGCCCGCAGTCTGCGCTCCCACCGCTCCCTGCTCCTGAACTACTTCCGCGCGAAAAAGCTCTACTCCAGCGGTGTCGTCGAGGGCCTCAACGCTAAAGTCAAATTAACTCTAAAACGAAGCACTAGTTTTCGAACCGAAAACGCTGTCTAAGTCGCTCTCTATCATGTGATTGTAAAATTACCCAAACCTATTTTCACCCACAGTTTCTTTTGAAGAGCCTGATTTCTCTTCGTCTTCCCGGAATGATTCTTGCTTTGTCGCACCCAGAGTAGGACTGGCGGATGCGCGTTTCTTCCTTGGGCTTCAGGATGAAACGGCGTTGCCGGTTGGCGGACAGTGGTTGCAACTGCGCGAGTCTTCAGCTCCGCTTTTTAGGCTTATCGTTCTGCAATGGCCGCGCGGTATTGAACGTATGCGGTGCGCGCGGAAAGGTAGGCGTCCACGGAGTTCTCCGTGGCGGCATCGTATTGGGCGAGCTGATTCGGCAGGGAACGCATGGTATTGGCTGCCGGGATGGCAATCGTCCACGCATATCCTCCGTAGATGATCGTGACCCAACTGATGGGGTTTAAAGCAAAGTCCCCTGCCAATCCAACGACGTCACGCGTGCTGCTGGGACCGAGGAGCGGGAGGACAATGTAGGGACCTTGACCAATTCCCCATTTGGCGAACGTTTGACCGGTGTCGGCACTTGGTATATCGGCCAGCGCAGGGATGCGCTCAGACGGCTCCATCAGTCCGCCCACACCCACCACAGAATTCACGAGAAATTTCCCGGTTTCTTTCCCCGCCTGCTGAAAATTCCCCTGTAAGGTATTGTTAACCAGGCGAACCGGGAATTTCACATTCTCGTAGGCATTGTGGATGCCTGTGCGCAGAAGTTTCGGGATGATAAACTCGTACCCTTTGGAGATCGGACGTAGGAGTGCGTAATATATCCCATGATTGAGCATAAACGTCGCCCGATTCAGAGGCTCCAAGGGATCGGCAATCGCGACGCTTTCATACTCATCCAGGTCGTCCGCTGCGGCGACGGATTTACCATCCCCGCTGCTCGCGGGCACCACGGGAGCCGGTGACTTCCGGGCAGAGGAGCAACCGGTGGCGAGGGGGAGCAGTGACGCAAGAAGCAGTGGGAGGAGGTGGGCGTAATTTTTCATTTTGGGCGGTTGACGGACTGGTTTAGCGAGCTGATGACTGCTTGCGCGCCACCTTTCTTAAATTGAGCATCGAGCTGGGTGCGGTAGTTCGCGATAAGGCTCACGCCTTCGATCACAACATCGGTAACGCGCCAGCCTTCCGGCTCCTCCATGCGATAGGTGACGTTGTAGTCGCTCCCTTGGTAGAGTAACGTGGTCGGCACATCCACCCGGCCGGGTGCGGGTGCGGAGGCAGGCTTGAATTTGATCACCGGCTGCTCGCCCGGGGTGAGTTTATTGCTGTAGGTGCGAATGATAAGTGTCGTGAACAGCCGGGTGGCATCTTCCTGTTGCGCCTTGGAAAATTGACGCCAGCCCGGGCCCACGGCCCGACGGGTCATGGCGCTGAAGCTCAGGTGCTTTTCCAACACGGGCCGGAGATTGTCAGCCAACTCGGCCCCACTTGAAGAACGGTTCGCAACAGCGAGCACATCGTCAATGGCCTTTTCTAAACGCTTTTCGGCATCCGCAGTCGCGGCGGAGGCTGCGCTTTGAAGCGTGAACAACAACCCGAGTAAAATGAGGGAGCGTAAATTCATGGTGTAGGTTCCGGCTCTGATTCCCCTCCGACACTTCCGAACGCCATTTTCCCGATCAGGGATTCGAGATCAACAGCCGATTCGGTCATCGTGATTCTTGTTCCTTCTTCTAGATATGTCTCATCGGCGCCGGGAGCAAGGGATATATGTTTGTCACCAATCAGGCCCGTCGTCTTGATCGAAGCCATCGTATCAGTGGGGAGGCGGAGCGCAGTGGGAACTCGCAGCGTCGCGATTGCGCAGTAATCGCCGGGATCGATCCGGACTTCCTCGACGCGGCCGACAAAAACACCAGCCAAGAGAACGCTGCTTCCTTTGTTTAGTCCTCCCACATTGGTGAAGCGGGCCTCGATGACGTAAGTATCACCGCCCATCATCGAGCCGGAGCCGAGCTTCATCGTTAGATATGCGACTGCGGCAATCCCCAAGAGGACGAAGATTCCAACAAGGAATTCCAGTTTATTATGTTTCATAATTCGTCGGATGCAATGCGCTCGCCACGACGGATGGCAGCAAGCGCGGTGCCAAGTGCCCCGGCGCTGTCGCGGAATGCGCAGACGACGGGTTGCATGGATGCGGAGAACTCGCCGGGAGTGCCCTCAAAGCAGATCTGCCCATGCTCGAGGAGCGCCACACGGTCGCTGGCCACGAGGGCTTCCACCACATCATGGGTGACGATGAGCGCGGTGAATCCAAAGTGGCGCTGGTACTGGGCGATCATCGTGAAAACCGCATTGCGGCGCAGGGGATCGAGGCCTGCCGTGGGTTCATCAAAAAAGACAAGCTCCGGCCGGGTCACAATGGCGCGGGCCAGTGCCAGGCGCTTTTGCATGCCGCCGGAGAGCGTCCCCGGATAGTGGTCGCAATAATTGTCGATTTCGAGCTGTCGAAGCGCCTCCATGCTGCGCTCACGGATTTCGCGATCCTTAAGGTCGGTGGTTTGTTCCAACGGGAGGCCTACGTTTTCCAGCGCTGTCAAGGAATCGAAGAGCGCGTTGCTTTGAAAGAGGAAACTGCAGCGGCGGCGGAAATCTGCCCGGGCGGTCGGGTCATGAGACGTGAGCGGCCGCCCGTCGAAGCGGATTTCGCCTGCATCCGGCTGCTCGACGTCGGCAAGGCATTTGAGAAATACGGATTTCCCCGCCCCGCTAGGTCCTAGCACGCTGAAAACACTGCCCCGGGGCACATCCAATTCGATCCCTCTCAGGACCGCATGATCGCCAAAGCTTTTGCGTAAGCCGGCGACCTGAAGCAGGAGATCTGGATTTCCCGAATGCATAATTACACCAGAAACGACGTGATCACGTAGTCGGCTGCCAGCACGACGATGCTGGAATGCACCACGGCGCGGGTGGTCGATGCGCTGACTGCCCGGGCGCCCGTGGCCGACCGGCATCGATGCGCATTAAATCCGTGGTAGGCACAGATACTTATCGTCAGAAGTCCAAAAATGGCCGCCTTGGTAAAACATTCCCGGATGTCGGCCGGACCCACGGCCCGCTCGACGGACGACCAATACACGCCGGATTCGACGCCAAGCAAAAGTGAGCCGGAGAGACTGCCACCCCACAATCCGACAGCTACGAACAGCGCCGTCTGGATCGGAAAGACCAGCAGTGCCGCGATCAAACGTGGGGTGATTAGGTAGCCATGACTGCTTATGCCCATGGTTTCCAGAGCGACGATTTGCTCGGAGTTACGCTGAATGCCAAGTTCTGCCGCAAGGGCCGATCCTGCCTGCCCGACCAGCATCAGAGCTGCAAGGACGGGTGCCATTTCACGAACCAAGCTGAGGGAAACGAGCGCTCCGAGCAGGCCCTCCGACCCGAAGCGGTTGAGCACATAATATCCTTGAAGCCCGAGCACGAGGCCTGTGAACAACCCAACAATCAGGATAACCGGAAGGCAACGCGCGCCTTGTTCATACACCGAGCGGACGACGCGCCGACCCAAGCGTCGGGACTTGCCCGCGGCTCCAAACGACTTCGCGGAAAATAGAGCAAAATCGCCGAGCCCCGAGATCGTGGAGAGTGCCTGCCGGCCGATCAATTGCAACATTTGCGGAATTGTTGGCAGAAAGGGATTGGTTGTGCAACGCCTCGCTGCGGTCCGTTCCGCATCGGCTCCGCATCGCCAATTATTTCTTGTTCCGTTAGAATGCGTGGTAGCCTGCTTACGAAGTCGTTCGATTTGTGATCATTTGTATTTCTTATGCCCGCTCCTGAGATTTTCCGTCTCATTTTGCTCTCCGCCATCTGGGGAGGGTCGTTTTTGTTCCTGCGAGTGGCGGTGCCGGAGTTTGGGCCTATTCCGCTGATCTGGCTTCGGGTGACATTGGCGGCGATTTGTTTGAGTCCGCTATTGTTTCGAAAGGAAAACCGGGAGGCCCTGCGAAATTTCTCTGGCGGGATGTTGGTCATGGCCGCGCTCGGAACGGCCTTGCCGTTTTGCCTGCTCGCGTATGCCACGCTCACACTCGAAGTCGGCATGACGGCAGTGATCAATGCGATGACGCCGGTATTTACGATGTTGGTGACACTTTTCTGGATACGGAAATCGCCTGCGGCGTTGCAATTAATTGGATTGGCAATCGGGATTACCGGAGTGGTCGTGCTTTCGTGGGACCAGCTGTCGTTCGCCAATCATGGCGGGGGATGGGCGGTGCTTGCCGCGCTCCTTGCGGCGATGTGCTACGGGGTGACGACGAATTTTATGAAAATCCGAATGCCATTCGCTCCGGCTCAAGCCGTGGCATTTGGATCGATGGCTGGAGCCTCGTTAATACTGATGCCGCTCGCGTGGTCCACTTGGCCGGATACGTCGGCGAGCGCCCGAGGATGGGTGAGCGTCGTGCTGCTGGCCACTGTCAGTACGGCTGTTGCGTATCTGTTGTTCTTTCGTCTCATGACAAAAGTGAGCGCGTTAGCTGCCACGAGCGTGACGTTTCTGGTGCCAGTATTTGCGTTTCTTTGGGGGGCAATTTTTCTTGGCGAGGGATTGTCTACGCGCGCGCTGATCGGTATGCTCATCACCATGGGTGGGACTGCATTGACACTGGGTCTCTGGCGACGAAAGCGAACGGCGCAGGCGCCGCAGCCGTTGGATTCCAATCTGCGCTCGCATGGTGATAAAGGTGCGTAGGAATCGGCTGAATCGGCGTGAGAGATCTCGCTAAACGGTTTGATTTAGAATTAAGTGGGGCCTGATGAGATGGATGCCTCTGTGGGCGGGCGTGATTTTCAGTTGTCGGAGGCGATAGCATGTCAGCGCGACTACGTCGGATTTTGAGGTGGGCGCTAGCCGTGTTTTTCGTCGCGGCAGGAACAAACCATTTTATCAATCCCGAACTTTATGTGGCGGTAATTCCCCCGATACTTCCCGCTCCCCGCGCGTTGGTTTTTATCAGCGGGTTTGCTGAGATTGTTGGAGGAATGGCAGTCCTGCTTCCCTCGTTCCGGAAGTTGGCTGGCTGGGGCTTAGTGATCCTGCTGATAGCGGTTTTTCCCGCGAATATCTACATGGCAATGGAAGAACTAAAAATCGGGGCTCAAATGGTCCCGCCGTGGGTTCTTTGGACCCGCCTGCCGCTACAGCTAGTCTTGATTGGTTGGGTATGGGTCGCTTGTCACGACGGCAAACGAGACGAATTACGCCCCCAAAAATAGCCATCCCCCGAGCGAAAAAACGGTCGGCTCCGCCTCCGTCCTGTGCTCCACTCACTCATTCTGCGGCAAGTGCTTTTTTGAAGCAGGCGTAAAATGATGATGCTGGTCAGGGGCTTGCTTCCAGTTGGGATGCAGCCGAATGTCCGCCTCCCCCATTGGCTCTCCCAAGGGCGGGACGGGATCCGCGTCTCCCGCCTTGCGAATGTCCCACCAGCACTGACCACGGTGATTGTGCTCATGCTCAACCGCAAAGCCGGACTTTTCCAGAACCGGACGAATCCACGCGATGCAGTGGTCACAGTAATCTTTTGAAAACTGGATGTCGTTACGAATCAGAAAGCCTCGCGAAGGGCAGTC
>JBDNGG010000037.1:0-2153 GCA_041689405.1 Terrimicrobiaceae bacterium
CCGAATGCCACGCGCTCAGCGGCTACCGACGGATCGGGACGTTCCGCAAAATATGCGGTGATCAATCGAGGGATGTTGATGAGTATCGAGCTGGGGGCGAGATGACCGGCGAGAGGATGCTTGGTGCTCATGGCTTGTAGCTCAATTCCTATCCAGAATCCGGCCTCATATCAAAGACCGATTTCCACCTTGCGAAATTCAAGCCCGTGCAGGAACTACGACGCGTCTGCCGAACCTCACGCCTGAATGCGCTCAAGCAATTCGGGATAATTGTTGCGCACATTCCCGACGTCTCTCGAAACGGGGAACACGTGTAACGCGCCATCGGGAGCAGGGATCAGCATTCGATGCCGCTCTTCGTCTGATAGTGGCTCAGGTTCGAACCAACGCTTCCAGAATCCGCGGCGTAAAATGACCGGTATGCGATCATGAACTTTCCCTGCTTCGGCATTGGGCGAAGTGGTGATGATCGACACCGTTTCACCTGCCGCTTCATTCCATTCCCAGATTCCAGCGAATCCGATCGGGAATCCATCGGCCCGCTCGAAATAGTATGGCTGCTTGGTCACACCTGCCATCCATTCGAAATACCCACTTGCTGGAACGATGCATCTGCGGGTTATAAGTGCGTTCCGATAGCTCGGCAGGCTTGCCACCGTTTCAGCCCGGGCGTTGTGCATCAGCGGCAGCTTTTTGTCTGCAGCCGCCCAGGCGGGACGCAATCCCCACCTCATTTCCACCAACTCACGAGAGCCTGACGTTTCACGTAAGACAGGAATCTGTGTGCTTGGGGCAACATTGAAGCTCGGCTCCCATGGGACTCGAATATCGTTGATTTCGAAAAACGAATAAACCAGATGCGCATTATCTTTCCGAACGTATCGACCACACATGCTCGGGTAACATAAACCGGAATACCCGGTTCCGCTCGCGGAAAAAAACCTCCCGGAGCCGACGGGACTCGAACCCGCAACCTCTGCCGTGACAGGGCAGCGCTCTAACCATTGAGCTACGGCTCCTTTGCGGGAGAACGTGGATAATGCGAAATCCCTCTTCGGGTTGCAATCCTTTTTTATCCAGAATTTATCAGCATTTGCTTAAGTCTGTGTGCGCGCTATAAGCGTAGCCATGACGATGAACTTCGATGTGGTAATCATGGGCGGTGCGTTCTCCGGGGCTTCACTGGCATTGCTTTTGCGCCGAGAGCAGCCGGACCTCCGGGTGCTTTTGATTGAGAGATCGGTAAAGTTCGACCGCAAGGTGGGTGAAGCAACCACGGAGGTGAGCACCGAGTTTTTAACGCGGCGATTGGGCCTTACCTCGTATCTGGCGCATGACCACTTGGCAAAACAGGGTTTGCGGATGTGGTTTACGGGAGATGACAAGACGCCGTTTGAGGATTGTGTGGAAGTGGGTGCAAAGTATCAGGTGCGGCTGCCATCCTATCAGATCGATCGCGCGAAAATGGATGTCTATTTGTTGGATCTAGCTCGCCAAGAGGGTGCTGAAGTCTGGCGTCCGGCCAAAGTGCGAAGCGTGGAGGGCTTGGAATGTGAATCTGATGAGGCGTCAGCCGCAGGATGGAAGCCGGCGATCGTGACTGTAGAGCGGGATGATGAGGTGTTTGAAATCTCTGCCCGATGGGTAATTGACGCCTCGGGACGGGCGGCAGTACTGGCCCGGAAGTTTGAGACCTTTCATCGTTTGGAAGCGCATCCGACCAATGCGATGTGGGCGAGATTTCGCGGGGTGGCAGACTGGGATGGCCACGTGATGCGGAAGAAATTTCCGGAATATGCAAACACGGCTTATGCCAGCAGGGCGGCGGCGACGAATCACCTGACGGGATACGGCTGGTGGTGTTGGATCATCCCGCTACAGGGCGGAGATTATAGCGCAGGGCTGGTTTACGACAGCCGCATTTTCACACCTCCCGCCGGCGACTCGATTGCAGAGCGTCTCCACGAACATCTGCTCTCGAATCCGGTCGGGAGAGAGATTTTTCGTGATGCCACGCCGGTTGAGAACGACCAAAAGGCATTCTCCAATCTCCCGTATTACAGCGATCGTCTCGCAGGACCGGGATGGCAACTGGTGGGTGATGCGGCGGGATTCATGGATCCGCTATACAGTCCTGGATTGGACTATTGTTC
>JBDNGG010000038.1:0-2861 GCA_041689405.1 Terrimicrobiaceae bacterium
TAAGGTTTCAAAAATTTGGCCATTTGATCGTAGAGCTCTTTGCGGGTGAATGGCTTTCTGAGCCAGGCATCAAAGTGCCGGTCGTCAGCTTCGCCGGACGCTTTATCACCGAGACTGCCTGCGGTGACGGCAACCACGGGCAACATTTTACGGTCGGGATCTTGCTTGATCCGCTTTGCTGCTTCAACGCCGCCCATCACCGGCATTCGGATATCGAGCATGACGATATCTGGTTCGCGGTTTTCGATTTGGGTGAGCGCGTCCGCACCGTTTGAAACGCAATATACGGTGTGATGGCTGGTCCGGAAGATTTCTTCAAACAGCTCACGATTGGTCGGATTGTCGTCGGCGGCAACGATGGTGGCCGGAGCCAATCGGTTGAAATCGATTACTTCTTCCAACAAACCGGCCGCACTGCTGACACGAGCCGGTGCAGCGAAGCACGGGACATACACTCGGAATGTCGTGCCGACGCCCATTCTACTCTCCACTTCCACACGACCGTCCATGAGCGATAGAAAACGCTTCACGATACTTAGACCAAGACCAGTGCCTCGGGGAATTTCCTGACCCGCTTGGCTCTGCTCCCCGGAGCTTTGCACAAAGGGATCAAAAATCCGATCTTGCTCGTCCGCCGGGATTCCCGGGCCGGTATCCTTGATCAGAAACACCAAATTTATACTCGCGGGGTCCTTACCATTTTGCCCGGCGGCGACCGTGAGCGAGACCATCCCGTGCTCGGTAAACTTCACTGCATTCCCCAGCAAATTGATCAGTACCTGGCGCAGTCGGAGCGCATCCAGTAGGAGCGTATCGGGAATGCTCGCCTCGCAATCCGAACGAAAAGCGATGCCCTTGCTTGTGCATTGTTCAGAAAACATCCGCTCACAAAAGGCAAGGATCTCACGGATATTTGTTGGCTCAGGGCTCAGCTTCATCATTCCCGCCTCAAGCTTCGATAAGTCAAGGATGTCATTGATGAGCTGAAGCAACGCGTGTCCTCCCGCGAGGATCGACTGCGCGTAGCGGCGGGTCAGCGGACTTCTGGCTTCATGCTCCAGAAGCTGACTGAACCCGATAATCGCATTCAATGGCGTACGAATCTCATGGCTCATCATTGCAACGAAGGCATCCTTTTGCTGTTTTGCGCGCTCGGCCTCCATCGCGTCCACCGAATAGCGATCCACCCGGTTCATCTCTCGCAGCACACGCCGCAATAGCAGGAAAGCGATGCCGCCCATACCTAATGCGAGAAAGCCCGTCGCGGTGGACGTAACCAAGCCCGCATGCAAATCAAATCGCATTCCCGAGATACCGGTGTCTATCGATTCTTCCTGACGGTTAATGATTTCCTGAAATTCGCTACGTAGCGCCGTCACGAGGCCTGTCGAACCGCCCTGCGCGAAGAGGGCTGTCGCCGCATCTTGACCCTGGTGCTTCCGCACAAACGTCATCTCTTGGGCAGCAGCAAAAAGTTGGTCGGACAGCGGTTGGACATTCGCCCAGCGCTCCAGCATCCACGGCTCTAAATTCTCGGATTGCAATAATTCAAGCGCCTTCTCCGTGAATTTCGTCCGGGCATCCTGTTGCCGCGTCAGAAAGTTATCACTCCCGGAAATGAGATACCCCCGGGCGCTGAGTTCGACATTCAGGAGTGTCATCAGCAAATATCGCCATTCCGCCAACTGCTGGGTAGCTGTCACTTGTCGATGAGCGCTGTTTTGCAGCCGTATCCAAGTCAATCCGTTTAAGACAAAACTCGTCATCGCCAAAATCGCAGCACAAGCGAGCACCATCACCATCAGGCGGATCTCACGCCGGCGGCCGTTGGAGGTTGTCATCATAGAAGCAGGGTCATTGCAGTGTGCCCGACGATACCATCAGATCCATTGCAATTTGCAAGATTGTTCGAGAGGATTTAAACTCCGCGCAATACACAAGAATATGTATTTCAGTTGTTTACGATGATTTCGCCCCCTTTGGCACGCGGTGAGCTATTGATAGATTTGCCCTTGAGCCAGATCCGGGCACTCCAAAAACCGAAAAATCACCATGAACAAACTCCAAATCAAAGGGACTTGGGACCAAGTCAAAGGCCGCCTGAAACAAACCTACGGAAGCCTCACTGATGACGACCTCACTTACGTCGAAGGCAAAGAGGATGAACTCGTCGGAAGATTGAAGGTAAAACTTGGAAAATCCGAAGAGGAAGTCCGGGAGGTGCTGAACAGCTAGAGGTTGCTTCCGCACTACACCCAAAATCACCGCTACACCACAATCAAATCGAAAGGAAACCCCATGTTACACTACGCACTAGTATTTCTCGTTGTCGCAATCATCGCCGCAGTCTTCGGATTCGCGGGCATCGCCGGAACCGCCGCTTGGATCGCACAGATCCTATTCGTTGTTTTCCTCATCCTGGCCGTGCTTGCCTTCTTTACTGGCAGACGGACGCCCTGACCGAAACGCAACAGGCAGAACCAAAAGCCCGGTCGAAGTTCGACCGGGCTTTTGCGTGGACATTTTTATTACTACCTCTTGTCGAAGGCGCGCCCCCCTGCGAGGCTCCGCCCCACTTCGATGAACACCACCCATCGCTTTTCTATCAATACCAGGCTGCGTTATCAACTCAACGCGGAGGGCTGGCTGCTTTTAAATGTGGCTGCTTCAAAAAGCCCAACCCAGCGTGTGGTCCGTGAGGTCATCACCAATTCGGCCGACATCACGTTTAAAGAGCAAATCTCCGATGACGGCGCCACCCGTTTTCATAGCCTCAAAGCACCTGCTGGCCACCTCGAAATCAACTACGATGCAGACGTGGACCGCGAGATCCACATTTCCGATCAGCCATGGAATCCACA
>JBDNGG010000039.1:0-2832 GCA_041689405.1 Terrimicrobiaceae bacterium
CCACGCAAAGCGTGGCCATCTATTATCATCAGCACTCCATTCGTCCTGATCTCGGGGTTTCTCCTCCTCGATCTATCTACAGCGATGCTCGTCGCGAGGGCTCAACGAGGGGCGATTAGTCCCACTGAGCTTGCCGCCCTCACGGTCGAATCATTTTTTGATAAGAACGCACTGCAACGCTACGAAGCTCGCGATACAGGCGGCACACAATCCCAAGCCTATAGTGAGGCGTATTTTCGAACTGGTATTTTGGGACGCTTCGTTACAACGAAGTTTCACGACAACATGTTTTTTTATTCGAGAAATTTTACAGACTCCGAACGCAAGAAGTTGACCACCTACACGTATAACCGCACGGTTGCAATTCTCCCGCAGCCAGCAATCAACCTACTGGGTTTGAACGTGCGTAAAGATTTCAACGCGGCATCCATGGGGGATTTCACGTATTACTTGGGAAGCGGCGATGTGCACGCCTTCGGGGGGCAGCGAACCGGGTCTGCGATACAGAACGCGATTAGCATTTTCGGATTCGCTAGCGCCTTCGTATTTCCGTTGATGGCGATTCTCATTTCGATTGCCATCGATGCTTTCCGCAATTACGCCAAGCAAGGCCTTCTCTTCTCTCCAATAATTTTAACTTCCTTGATTGGCCCAACGGCGTCCCTGTCATTAGAATCAATAACGGGTGTTATCAATTTTTCTACTCGTGGGTTAGCTCAATCAATCATTTTATATGCTGCAGTGTTCTTTATTATGAAAATAATTTTCCCAGGAAAGCCGAAAGCGCCCAGAATTGCCCCAGCTTTAAAACCGACGAGCCTCGTTGTCGAGTAAGTTGAAAATCCTCTATTTTGGATCAAGCGGGAGCAGCTCTACGTCTAAACACCGTGCAGATGGCCTTACGAGATTAGGTCATGAAGTCACTATTTGCGACCTGCACGTCGAAGTATTGGGAAATTCTAATCGGCTGCTTTCAATCTTCGACTTTCGAACCGGATATAGACGCTTACAGAACCACGTGATAGATATTGTCACACAAGTATTAAAGTCTCATTTTGACTTGGTTTGGGTCAATGGCGGGGAACTCCTTGGCAAGAAATCCGTTAGATTACTTCGGGACCGATGCAAAACTGTGGTTCTCTATAACAACGATGATCCATTCGGAGGACGCGACGGTCGTCGATTCGACTCATTAAAGGCAGCCATACCAGAATACAGCCTCTGCGCAACCGTGCGGGATGTGAATGCAAAAGAATATCTCGCCGCAGGAGCACGTCGTACTATGCGGATTTGGATGAGCTATGACGAGATGATGCATGCTCCGCAGGAACCCTCAACGAAATGTTCAAACTTCGATTCAGACGTGGCATTCATCGGTACTTGGATGCGAAATGAAAAGCGCGATGAGTTTCTATTGAAGCTAATCAAGCATGGTCTCGATATCGCCATTTGGGGCAATCAATGGGACAAGTCTCCCCTTTGGCGCGACCTGAAGGCTTCATACAGGGGCCCCGGGATACTTGGAAAAGATTACGTATCCGCAATTTGCGGTGCGAAGATCTGCCTCGGCTTCCTTTCCAAAGGCAATCGCGATCTCCATACCCGTCGGTCGGTTGAAATACCATATGCCGGGGGCCTTCTCTGCGCAGAACGAACCTCTGAACACCAGATGCTTTACCGCGACTGCGAAGAGGCTGTTTTTTGGGACAATGCGGAAGAATGCGCATCCGTCTGCAAGGACCTCCTTGCAGACAATTCAAGACGCGAGGCAATTCGCACCGCAGGTATGAAGCGAATTCGAGAGCTTCGCCTTGGAAATCAGGATGTTTGTCAGGAGATTCTGGATGTCGCACTCACCGGTAAGACCGACATCGTAAGGCCGTTTTACGCTGTATAAGCTCTCACTAAACTTACCGTTTTTTTATTATCTCACCGGTGGCGTTTTCACTCCTCATCATCGACAGCCATCCGGTGCAGTATCGCGTTCCGATATACCGCGAAATATCCGCCCGACTCGCCGAAACTGGTGGTAGCCTGCACGTAATCTACGGAAGCAATAGCTCTGTGCGTGGTGCCATGGATTCCGGCTTTGGCCAGAGCGTGACATGGGACGAGCCGATGCTTGAGGGATATTCGCATGAGTTCCTGCCCGATGCCGAATCCGCAAGCCCTAGCAGCTTCCAATCCATCAATGGTGCCGGAGTTGAGCAACGCATCCGCGCCCTCAGCCCGGATGCCATATTTCTCAACGGAATCAACCACCGGCTGTTTATTCGATCTCTGATTACTACCCGCAGGCTCGGCATTCCGGCATGGCTTAGATCGGAAACGCAGGATCATGCATTTGCCCGCTCCCGTCTAAAATCAGTAATCCGCACCGTGATTTACCGGATCGCATACGCCCAGTTTTCGCACTTTTTTCCCATCGGCCAACTGAATGCCGCGCATTACCGGGCGCACGGCGTGCGTGATGATCAGATGACGTTTTGCCATTATTGTGTGGTGGATCGATTTCAGGGTTCGGCTGATGAACTTGCCGTTCGCCGCAAAGAAAAGCGCATTGCTTTAGGCATATCCGATAACCGGATAGTCGTGATGTTCAGCGGCAAGCTCATTGGAAAGAAGTATCCGGCCGTATTGATCGAGGCATGGCAACGGCTTCCACGGGAGCGCAGAGCGGACTTCACGCTTTTATTTGTGGGTTCCGGCGAACAGCAGGCCGAGCTTCTCACCCAGGCGAATGCCTGCGGAGCTCCGGCGATTTTTGCCGGGTTTGTGAACCAGAGTGAGATCGCAGATTACTACTTGGCCAGCGATGCCGTGATTCTTCCA
>JBDNGG010000040.1:0-5458 GCA_041689405.1 Terrimicrobiaceae bacterium
GGTCTCCGTCCTTACTCCCGAGGATGCGGCTCGATTGCTGATTGCAACCCGAGATTTGATCCCCGAACTCCTGCCGGCGCTCGCCATCAAACTTTTCAGCGGAGTCCGAAATGAAGAACTTTACTTTCTCCCTTGGTCGGCGATCAAGCCCTCAACGATCAGAGTTGAAAAGACGAAGACGGACAAAGCCCGGTCAGTTTCTCTCCTAGGTCCGATCTCGTCGTGGCTTCCACGACAGCGACCCAGCGGTCGAATTTTCGACTTAAAACCTTTGGTGGTAGATCGGGAGGCGGTTTGGCTGGATGCGATGAGAGAGCTCAGAACCGCAGCGAAGATTCAACTTCCTCAAAATGTTCTCAGACACACCTTCGGCTCATATCACTGCGGACTCGAAAAAGATCCCAATCGGACGGCTTTCGAAATCGGAAATACACCTGCTGTCGCCAGGCGCCATTACGTTGATGCTGTAGACAACACGGACGTGGCGAAATTCTGGCTGCTAGATAGCGATTTCTTGGAGCCCTTCGATCTGAATCATCCCGTGGTCTGGCCGAAAACGCATGTGATAAAAGCACTCAAGGAAATAGTCGCCATCGATGTTCCCGAGGCAAAGCAGGAACTGCAATGGTCGAAGACAACGCCGGAACCTCACAAGAGAAAGTACACCATTGAAGATACGATCCATAACCGATCAATCTTCGCTTTTCTCATTGATTCTGGAGATGGCTCACCGGGAGAAATTGTAAGCGATGAAGATTGGGAAGAAGGAGAACTCTCGACCGCCCGCGCACGAGTTCGGCTCCTTCGACAAATGGGTTACGTGATATGAATTCGAATCGAGGTATAATGAGCACGATAGCCCTCTTCAGCGACATACACGCCAACATCGACGCCTTCGAGGCGGTTCTAGCGGACGCCACCAAGCTTGGTGTGACGGAATGGTATTGTCTTGGGGATATGGTTGGCTACGGATCTGAGCCGGGTGAGTGCGTGCGGATCGTTCGAGAGAAATTCCTCGGGTGTGTGATGGGCAACCACGAGCACATGCTCAATAGCGTCTCATCAAACCGAGGGTGTGACGAGTTGGGGGCACTGGTCGGGCGGCCTCTGAAGATTGCCAGGCGGCAACTCGCGAAAGATAGGACGTGGCTCCGGACATTACCGCTGGTTCTTAAAAAAGATTGCATGTTGCTGGTTCACGCCTCCCTGTGGCGTCCGGAAACATTCTCCTACGTCCACAACGATGAGGACGCCAAAGCCTCGTTCGAAACCATGGACGCTGAAGTTGCATTCATTGGACACACTCACCTGCCCGCCATTTGGGAAAGGCACCGAGAGGGACTCCGGCAAACGGTTCCCGGCGACGCTCCCGTCCAGCTCCACAAAGGTTCCCGCTACATAGTGAACGTTGGCAGTGTCGGTCAGCCCCGTGACGACAACCCCCGCGCCTGCTATACCATCTACGATTCCGAACGTCGCGTCGTCTGGTTCCGGCGCGTCGCTTACGACATACCAAAAGCTCAGGAACGCTTCCTCAATGCCGGGCTGGTCAGTTGGAGTGCCTCCCGCTTAGCAGCGGGAGAATAGGCATAAAACTCGTCAAGTCAGGCAGCGCAGCATCTGTTTTTGGTGCATGAAGAATCAGAGCAGCATGGTTGAAGGAAGAATGGAAAAGATCCAAATGCCGAGGGCTTTTCGGGGGAGTCTGCTGACAGGAAGTTCGTCATGCTTTTTTCCGCCGTGGAGCCAGGGATACCGGCCGTAAATTTGCAGGCCGACGTAAACGACCTGCAAAAGCATGTCCGAATAGAGCTTCAACTCTTAAAAAATCACAATTTAGAGCAGCACTTGGATGAGGCTGCGGGCCAGTAGAGAACGCTCTAGCGAATGGTGAGATAAACGCAGGCCAGGCCGAACACCACGGCGGCAATTTCGAGCCCGCTCATGCCTGCTGCTGATTCAATCGGCTCAGCGTGAGGAAACACCTCCCGTAACCCTGTGCCTCGATGGCCGCGAGGATGTTCTCGCAGAGTTGCGCAAAGTCTGCGAGCCAAGGGGCGCTCCCGTCTGGACCGAGCATCCCGGCGGCGCGGTGAAAAAGCGTTATCGAAGAAATGAGTTTCTGGGTGTCAACAGAACTTCCCATGAGTGTGGTGATTCGGCTGCCAAGAGAGAGCTTTTCCGCAACGACTCTTGTGATGTTGAGGAGGCGTTCCCCGAGCACGGGATCCGACAGGTATTCGCACGCCTCTGGCAGACCGTGAATCCCGTAGCGCCGGGCCATGGACGACTGGCCGAGACCTTGGAACTGCGGGAAAATATACCAGGTCCAGTGGCTTACCTTTCTCCCTGAGCGCATCTCAGCCAGGGCGGTTTCAAACCCAGAGGTACTTTCATCCTGAGCAGTCTTGAAGCGGTCGAGCGAAGTCATGGCAGAACTGCTATCACAAACACTCACCACCGCCGGAGCTTTTTCCGGATGGCGGCTCCGCATGGTTTGCAAAACCTGATTCCCCCGGAGTCCACCGTCTCGGTGCAGTCCACAGAGACGTCGCCAACCATCAGGCAATGTAAATATTCGGTGAACCCCGTGTAAAAAAAGTTTGGGGTGAAGTGATTTTTTTTCGGGACACATCAAAACCCGTCCGGTAGGGTGCGAAGCGAATGCCCCCCAAGGAGCCACCACTGGCTTCTCGAGGGAGGTAGACTCTTGCCAACAATCCTCTTCGCGCTATAATACCTCATGAAGACGATCAGACCCTTGACCTCGCGAGGTTTCGCATTGGACAAGTCCCTGGATTCCTTCGGAGAATTGAGACGTTCATCCGATGTGCTCGGAGATACTGAAGAACTAAGGCGACGTCGTCTTGAAGACGGGTATCTTTACTTGCCCGGTTTTTTTCCCAGAGATGATGTAGCAGCCGCACGCAATGAGTTCGTGAGCCGTTTACGGGATCTCAACGCCTTGGATCCCGATTATCCGGTGGAGCAAGCCATTGCCGCGAAGAATCTGCCTCCCAACATCGCGCGTGCGGTCGTTCGCGAGAATGCCCCGCTACGCGATGTGGTCTTTTCTCCAAGGCTGTTGAAATTTTATGAGAAGTTGCTGGGAAGCGATGTCCGCCACTACGACCACATCTGGACTCGCGTGGTCGCCCCTGGAGAGGGCACGGCCCCGCACTGCGATCTCGTCTACATGGGACGTGGAACGCACGATGTGATGACGGCTTGGATTCCTTACGGAGATGTATCACTCGATCTTGGTGGTCTCATGCTTTTGGAGAAATCGCACACCCAGACGGAGCGCTTGCGCAAATATCTCGCGAGTGACGTCGATACTTATTGTGAGAACCGCGGACCGTATAAGCACAAGAGTGGGTTGCTTTCCAGTAATCCAGCGTCTCTGAGAGAGAAAATGGGTGGGCGCTGGTTAACGGCGGAATTCCGCATGGGGGATCTCTTGACGTTTGGTATGAAGCTGGTGCATGCCAGCCTCGATAATCAGACGCGGGCGTTTCGCATGTCATCGGATTCTCGCTATCAACTGGCGAGCGAACCCATTGATGAGCGCTGGGTGGGGCCGGACACGGAAGAATATAGCGAAAGAAATCGGATCGGAAAAATATGCTGATCGTTCTGCGCGTCGCTAGCGAAGCCTAACCAAGTTCAGACTTCCTGATCTCGCCCGGAACGACTGTCCGGCATAGTTTTGATAAAATCAGGTCAATTCATAGACCATTCGGGCTCCGGTTTGCGGGTGGTGAAAAGCGGCTTTTATGAGGTCGGCCAGCAATGAGCTGATGGCTTTGTCATGCGCAGGACAGGCCATCCGGTGGATGCGAACGGTGAGGGTGCTTTCTTTCTCGTTGGGGAGGATGTCGGCGGAGGAGACAAGGAGTTCCCGCACCAAGGCTCTGGCTTCGTCTTCCTTTTTCAGATGCTTGCGCAAGAGCCCGACCAGCGCCGTCTCGGCGCGATAGGCAATCATCTTGACCGTGTCGGTGAGGATTTTTTCCATGGGAAGCAATTGCGTAGGGCGCTCGTCTTCCGGCAAGGAGCCAATGGTCACCTTCTTGGGCGTGCTCTTGAGTTGGAGGCACAAGCCGGCTTTTTCCTTCATGCACCTCTGAATGTCTTCCAGGCGTTCCGCTCGCCACTGGATGGCCTCTCCGTCGAGATCGGGTTTTGCCGCACCCAGTTCGACTTGGAGTTTTCTGATGTGGCGATGGCACTTTGAGGTGGTGCCCCGCAAACAGAGTCTTTCGCGCGTGACATAGCGCCGGGGCAGATTGGCCTGCGTCCCGTGGTAAACGCGCACATGCCCATCCAAATAGAGATAGCCCGCCTTTTGGGGATCAGCCTCCATCCAAGTCTTGGACAGATCGCGCTGCCATTGATCGGGTGTTCCGCTGGCGACCATCTTTTCCACCTTCTTGCGTAAAGTTCGCACCTCAGGCGCACGATCCAGCCCGACGACTTTTCCCAGTTCTCCCGGAGGCACATGCCGAAGCCCTTCCGGACGGCGAATCCGGCCCAAAGCCATGAACCCCATAAGCACCAGAATGTGCATGGCGCTGTAAAATTCGCTGGGAAGGCTCAGGTGCTCGGCCCGGCAGAGAATCCCCTCATCGCCGTGGACGGCAAAAAGCTTCGCCACGCCGCAGGAGTGGAACTGGTGAGTGCTTTCGGTGTGAAAAGTGGACGGTGGATGGGAAGCGTTTGCACGGCGGCCAAGAGCAACGAACCGAACGAAGTGAGATCGCCTGCCGAAGGCGGCCCGTAAGGGCGGAGCGAAGCGACGGCAAATCCCGGCAGCCCGGGAGCTTTTGGAGAAGATCGACGTGAAGGGAAAAACCGTCGTCTTCGACGCGCTCCACCCTCAGCACGAGACAGCGAGGGCGGTTGTCTTCGAGGGGGGAGGTGACTACGTCTTTACGGTCAAAGATCACCAGCCTGGATGCGAGCCAAGCAAGCGGCAAGGATCTCAAGGAAATCAAACGAGACTACTGGAGCATCGAAAGCAAACTCCACTACCGCCTGGACAACGTCCTCGACGAAGATCGCTCGCGAGTGCGAAACCCCAACGCCGCCTTGGTTCTGGGAATGCTGCGCCGCGTTGTCGTGAGCTTTGCCATTCCTTGGAGCAAGGAAAAAAAGAAAACGGGCAAACGCATCTCAACCCGCAGCTTCCTGGAGCATCTCAACGCCGATAACCACCGCCGCGCCTTCGACCTCGTCACTTCCAAGGCCCCTTCCGCATGGGAAAATTAGAAAAAATCAGCCCTGCCTTCGCGGACGCGGCAGATCATTTCTCTTGTTAAAAGAAAGATACCGAATAATATGACCTCTCTCATGTGCCAATTTTTGACTTGTCGGATTTTCTCCGTTGCTCTGAGGTCGTTCCAGCGCGCCATAAACCAAATATCCAAGCCCCCTATCAACGCGATCCTTTGAAAAA
>JBDNGG010000041.1:0-3334 GCA_041689405.1 Terrimicrobiaceae bacterium
GGAGTGAAGTATTTCAGGCGCATCGTCGAACTGCAGAAAAAATACGCCGATGGGAAGACGATCCACAACGCCCTCCAGACCAATGGCACGCTGCTCAATGACGAATGGTGCGAGTTCCTGGTGTCCCATGGATTTCTTGTCGGTCTCAGCATTGACGGCCCCGCGCGCCTGCACGATGCCTATCGGGTGACGAAGAAGGGCGGCGGGTCGTACGCAAAAGTCATCGGCGGACTCAAACTGCTAAAAAAACACGCTGTCGAATTCAACACGCTCACCGTGGTCAACCGCGCCAACTCCAAGCACCCGCTCGATGTGTACCGGTTTCTCCGGGACATTGGGTCGGGGTATATCCAATTCATCCCGTTGGTTGAACGGCTTCCGGACGCGGAGGCCAAAGCGCTCGATCTCGACCTCGCCACTCCGCCGCGCGCGGACAATCAATCCGGCCCGCGACTCCCGGTGACCGAATGGAGCGTCGAGCCGAAGCAATACGGCATCTTTCTGACCACGATTTTTGATGAATGGGTGAAGCGGGACGTCGGCAAAACGTTCGTGCAACTTTTTGACGTCACACTGGGGAACTGGATGGGCCATGGCGGCGGCCTTTGTATCTTCAGCGAGAAGTGCGGATCGGCTCTGGCCATGGAACACAACGGCGATGTTTACTCCTGCGATCACTACGTGTATCCGCACTACAAGCTGGGAAATATCATGCAGCAGACGCTCGGTGACATGGTATCGTCGGAATTCCAACGCCAATTCGGAGACGACAAAATGTCGACTTTGCCAAAATATTGCATCGAGTGCGATGTGCGGCACCTGTGCCACGGAGAATGTCCTAAACATCGATTCATCCAGACGCCGGATGGCGAGGCCGGGCTCAACTACTTCTGCGCTGCATACAAACACTTCTTCGGTCACTCGCGCCCCGCGATGCTGAAAATGGCCGACCTCATTCGGCACCGCAGACCTGCCGCCGAAATCATGCGGATGCCAGCGTGAGCTGCAATCCGAGCGGTTAACGGTCGAATACAAAAAATCCCGCGGTCAGCAGCGCATTGGCGATGAGCATCGCGATGATTGCCTTAACTACGGACTGGGTGGTTGCCATACCGACTCCCTCTGCTCCGCCGCGCACGCTGAGTCCAGTCTCGCAGGCGATGCCGATGATGAGCCACGCAAAAACGAGACTCTTGAGCATCCCGCTCCACAGATCCACAAGATCGACGCTCTCGATGATCCGGATGATGTAAAGCTCCGATGCCATCCCGAGAGCGAAATGGCAAATCGTCCATCCACCCACGATCCCAATGTAAATTCCAAACACCGTAATCACCGGCAGCATGATGAGCATCGCGATGAAACGCGGCACCACCAGATAGCGCACGGGATTGATTGCCATAGCCTCTAGGGCTTCAATTTCCTCGGACACCTTCATGGTTCCAATTTCGGCAGTTACTGCTGATCCGCTCCGTCCAATGACAACCACACCAACGAGGAGCGGGCCTAATTCGCGGAGCAGCGACATCCCAATGAGTTGCGGCACGAGGTCGGTTGCGCCCATGCGCGCGAGCTCTCCACCTGCCTGCATGGCCAGCGTGAGTCCGATACTGAACGACGTGAGCGCCGTCATGGGAATGGCCTGCACACCGATTCGAACCATTTGTTGAACCACAGCAGAAAGTCTCACTGGCTTCCCACGGAACGGAGCGACGAAGATCCAGTAAGCGACCTGCCCATTCAATACGAAAAATGCACGCAATTCGCCAATCAAAGCGGAGGAATTTTGAAGATCACTTGTTGCTGCGGACTGCCTCAAGCGCAGATTTTTTGTCCGGCTGAATAGCGAAAAGCTCGTTGAGACGGACCAACTCGAAGACCATCTTCACCTTGGGCTGCAACCCATGCAGAGCCAACTTGCCATCATGGGCCTTCGCCTCGCGGGCATATTCCACAAGCGTAGCAAGGCCCGATGAATCAATGTAAGCAACATTCGAAAAATCAATCACCAGCGTCGGCGTCTCGCGCTCAGCGATCTCATGCAGCCGCTCGCGTAATTTCGGTGAGGCGTGCAGGTCGATCTCGCCGTTCAACCGCAAGTCCACAACACCATTTTCTTCAGCCTCAGTAATCTCCATGACCTCCATCCAATAGCGACGCGCCCCGGCGGAGGGAAGAGGATTTGGTGAGATCAGGCACGGTGAGTGATATCACTCTGACGCGGACGGACCCTCAGTGCCCGCTCAGTAGCCCCCCCGATGCGCGCGATGGAAGGTTGCTTGACATGCCACCCTGCCGTCGGTGTCATAGCTTGCTCCCCCGTGACTACTTATTAACTTTGACACTTCTCTCACTCTTTCGGCGTCGGGACGGTGACGCTTCCTTGGATAACCCGGATTGTCACCCCTCAGCAAACATACGCCGGGTGCCATCGATGAATTCAACAGAAATGGCACCATTGCGCCGCGAGTTATTCAGCGGCGAGCAGTTGACGCGTCATGCCAGATCCATAGCCGTGCATCACCGACTGGGCACCACGCACCGGGCAAATCCCTTATTGGATCGGTTGAGCGCGAACGAGGAAATCCTGCGAGAATTCAACCGAACCACTCTCGATGTGCCAGCCGGTCGGCACATTACTCCAGCTGCCGAATGGTTGTTGGACAATTTTTACCTCATCGAAGAGCAGATTCAGATGGCAAGACGGCACTTACCGCGATCCTACAGTCGGGAACTGCCGTGCCTCATCAATACAACTCTTCCCGGATTGCCGCGCGTTTACGATATCGTAATCGAGGTATTGTCCCACACCGATGCCCAACTGGATGCCGATTCGATGACTGCGTTCATCCAGTCGTATCAAACCGTGGAATCACTGCATCTGGGAGAATTGTGGGCGGTCCCCATCATGTTGCGGCTCGGATTGATCGAAAATCTCCAGCGCATCGCCACCCGCTTGATGGCCGCGCGGATAGATCGCGATCATGCTGATGAGTGGGTGAAGCGGCTGCAGCAAATGGCTGAAAAAAACCCCTCGCATCTGGTCGTGGTAGTGGCAGATATGGCCAAATGCGATCTGCCGGTTTCGAGTGCGTTTGTCGCAGCATTCACCGAGCAACTATCGCGGCATAGCCCCGTGCTTCACCTCGCCCGGACATGGATAGAGCAGCACCTCGCCGCTCATGGGCTGTCGATTGAGCAATTGGTGCATCAGGAAAATCAAAACCAGGCAGCAAATCAGATTTCCGTAAGCCACAGCATCACCAGCCTGCGCCAGCTCACCGTCATTGACTGGAAGGATTTCGTGGAATCGCTCAGCCAGGTCGAGGCGACC
>JBDNGG010000042.1:0-1693 GCA_041689405.1 Terrimicrobiaceae bacterium
GTTGATCCGTTTGGCAGAATTTCAGGAAAAGGCGCAGAAAATTAAAAACAAGGTCGTTTCGGCCATGTTTTATCCAATCATTGTGCTCGTGATTGCCATACTCATTATGGGATTCCTGTTGGTGTTTATCGTTCCGAAATTCGAAGCGATCTTCGCTGACATGCTCGGCGGAAAACCCTTGCCTGCACTTACGCAGTTTGTCATCGGGGTTAGTAATTTGGTTAAAGATAATATCATCCTGCTCGTTGTTGGTGCAGTGATTGCCATCTTTGCGATTAAATTCATTGGACGCACTCCGAAGGGAGCCGCGTTTTTTGATAAGGTTCTGCTTAAGACGCCCCTTTTTGGGGATCTGATTCGCAAAAGTTCCATTTCACGCTTTAGTCGCACCTTGGGAACGCTGGTCACCAGCGGCGTCCCGATCCTTCAAGCACTCATCATCACCCGTGAGACCGCTGGAAACCAGGTCATCTCAGACGCGATCGGTAAGGTCCATGACGCCGTCAAAGAGGGAGAGTCGATTGTCGCCCCTCTCGACGCCAGCGGCGTATTTCCGCCGATGGTTATCAGTATGATCGATGTCGGCGAAGAAACCGGCCAATTACCGGAGATGTTGTTGAAGGTCGCGGAAGTTTACGATGACGAAGTCGATAATGCCGTGGCTGGTCTGACCTCGCTGCTCGAGCCAATCATGATCGTGTTTCTTGCCGTTGTGGTCGGAACGATTGTTATCGCTCTGTTCATGCCTCTGATCAGCATCATCAGCGGAATGCAGGCGCAGTAGTAAGATCTCGTCGAATTCTGCCAGAACTCAGAAATGAATCACATCCCCCGCAAAGTGCCCCCGGCGCGATCCGCCTTCACACTCATCGAGCTGCTGGTCGTCATCGCTATCATTGGCATCCTCGCATCGATGATCCTCGCAACCGCCGGGTATGTGCAGGAGAAAGCCGCACGGTCCCGCGCGGAAGCGGAGATTGCTGCCCTCAGCGCTGCGCTCGAAAGTTACAAGGTCGATAATGGAGATTATCCGCTGGGGACAAATGCCGTGAACGCTCCAAACAAATTCCTCATGGACGCATTGATGCCTACGAATACCGGGACTAAGGTTTACTTCGAGTTCAATAAAGGGATGACAAATACGGTAAGCAGCGTTGTTGATCCGTTCGGTGCCACCTACCGCTACCAGTACCCGGGCAATACAAACCGTAGTGGATCAAATTTTTTCGATCTCTGGTCCGCGGGAAAGAAGCCGTCTGAGACAAACGAAGCCAAGTGGATCAAAAATTGGTAGCTGTTGGCGCAGAGCATTGAGGATACCAATTTTTCCGGTTGTGAATCGTCCCCGTCCGTCGCATTTCCTAGCTGCCTGGGGTTGCGTGATCCTCTCGGCGTTCGCCCCTGTGCATCTCGGCTTGGGAGCGGATAGTAAATCAGGCAAGGGAGCGGAAAAACCCGCCCTGCCAAAAGCCCGGAGTGAGGCCCAGCTTGAAACTGTATTGGCGAAGGACCCCGGATACGTGGAGTTTGTTCATGTTGAGCTTGGAGCCCAAGTGGCCAAAGATGCGCTGGTGGTCTCGCTGGATACGGACCGATTTCGCCACGCACACGAGACGACAAGAATCCGTGCTGAGAGCAAAGGACTGATCTCCACGGCATCGGCGGAGTTACGCGCCAAGCAGTCTCAGCATGA
>JBDNGG010000043.1:0-8650 GCA_041689405.1 Terrimicrobiaceae bacterium
GGCTTGGGTGTCGCCGTGGGCGAAGGCTTGGGTGTCGGCTTCGGCGTCGGTTTGGAAGTGGGTTTTGGCGTGGGAGTAGCCGTAGGTTTGGGAGTTGGAGTTGGAGTTGGAGTTGGAGTTGGAGTTGGAGTTGGGAGCGGGGTTGGAGTTGGGAGCGGGATCTCGCTCTCTGGTTCCGGTGTGGGTTCCGGTGTGGGTTCGGGTGTTGGCGGCGGTGTGGGTTCTGGCGTGGGTGGAGGGGTTGGATTATTTTCGGGTTCGGGAGTGGGTTCCGGAGTTTCTTCGACCTCGGGCGGCAGCTCGATGTTTTGGACAAAGGCGCTGGCATCCATCCATACGATTTCGCCGAGTGGCGGTTCCACGGTGCGTTGTTTCGACATCCAGAAGAACGAGCCGATAGCGATTACGTGAAGCATTAGGACCAACACAAACGCCCATTGAAACTGCCGGCGACGAGAACGCGCTCTCGGGTCCAACTTTTTCCTGATCGGTCGGCGTTTCATTGCGGGCCGGAAGATTACGGCGCGGAGGAGTCTTCGGGTTTGGTCATCACTCCGACCTTGGTTATTCCCACGCGCTGGAGCAGATCCATGATACCGATAAATGTTTGGATTGGCAGGTCCTTGTGCGGCCGTACGACGACGGCGATGCCTGGCTGATCCCCCTTCATTGCTGTGAGCCGGGCCTCCAGTTCTGCGATGGTCAGTGGCTCTTCATTGAGTTCGATTTCAGCATCCTTGTTGATGGACACCATCTGGACCTCGGCGGAATCGACAGCCCCCTTGGCAGTGGAGCTGGTGGGCACGACGAGGTCGAGGCTGTTCTCGATGAGTGGGGTCGTGATCATGAAAATGATCAATAGGACAAATGAGAGATCGAGCAGCGGGGTTACGTTAAGCTCGGCGACCGTTGTCAGGTGAGCGCGGTTGGAATATCGGCGCATCGGGGGTGGGTTAGTTACCGCGGTGGGATTCGCGGGTGCCGTATTCGACAAACCGATGTTCGATTTCTGAAGCGAGCTCCGCAGCGAAGTTGTCGCAGCGCACGAGCAGAGACCGAATGCTCGTGACCAGAAAATTGTAACCGAACATCGCGGGGATTGCGACGAGCAGTCCGACGACGGTGGTGATTAATGCCCCCGAGACGCCGGGCGCCATGGCTGCGAGGTTGGCATTGCCAGCGACAGCGATGCCGCCGAAGGCGTCCATGACGCCCCACACGGTGCCGAGCAACCCGAGGAAGGGCGCCCCGCTGACCGCCATCGACAGGACGTTCATTTGGGATTCCAACTCCAACGCGGATTCGCCGACAGCGCGCTCCATGGCGGCCGTGACGGAATGCATCTGGGCAGGCGTGATTTTGGGTGCGGAATCAAGGCGTGCACGGAATGTTTCGTCTACCTCAGTGGACCCCAGCATCTGAAAACACAGCTCAGCGCAGCCAGCGGCGTAGATGTGGTGGAGCGGTGAGCCATCGTAACGCTCGCCGGATTCATAGAGGCGGAGCGGTTGGCGGTCGCGGTGGAAGATCTCCGAAAATCGCTCGGACTGGTGTTCTCCGAATCGGAGGACGCGAAATTTAGTCACCATCACAGACCAACTAAAAATCGACGCGAAAAACAGGGTGAGTAGGATAATTTTCCCCTCGACCGTGGATTCGGTGAACGCGTAGTAGAGCCCCGTGCCTTGCTGGGCGAATATTGCTTCCCAAGCCATCATTGTTCCTTCTATCGAAAAGCCAAAGTGCCGCCGGGCGCAACGTTAAAAGCATCGCAGCGATAGTTTTTGCACCGGATCGCACATGCCACTATCTTCCAGCGCAAATGATTCCTCTGCGTGATTTCCCGGTTTTGTGTGTTGCCTTGGTGCTTTTGGTTGGTCGCGGCGTGCTGGCGCAGGAGCCGCCAGCGGAGAACCGGTATGATATTCTCGGTAAAATGCTGGCCCCGATTGCATCCGTGCTGCTCGTGGGAGGGAAATCGGGTGACCAAGCCTTATCGATGCGGCTGGAAGTGCGCGAAGTCACGGGGAGATTACCCAAGGAGTTTTCCGGAGCAACGCTGGAAGCAGCGGTTCAATTTCCTGACAAAGTGCGACTGAGTGCGCCGGTCTTAGGCGAAAACGTAATCGTTTGTCGTAATGGTCCCATCGTCTGGGCGATCCCCGGTGAGAAAGTGGAGTTCCTCCTGGCTCAGTTTAAAGACAAACTTCCTGCACCGACGTCCAAGGCGAATACGCCGCTCTTTTTGCCGATTACCGCGCAGCAGGCGATTTTCCTGCCGGCTGTGTTCACGCTCGACGACGGCAAGGCGTTTGAAGATGTGAATGGTGTAGCTTGCCGCGTGATCTCGGGCGGGCTGATGCCGGAACTGGCCAAGGCGACCAAGGCGGAGGACTTTCGCGCGACGATCTGGGTCGCTGCCGGGCATGTACCCAGACAGATTCGTGTCGAACGAAAGGATTTTTCTATCACCGTGGGGATTGAAGACCTGACGTATTCGCCGGCCTTGCCCCCTGCGATGTGGCTGCCACCTTCCGGATCGACCGATATTTTCAAAACAAATGCATCTGTTTTGGAGCAAGTCTTGTTTGTAGTGATGAACTCAATCCAAGCTCCGGCCCGGGGAGAATGAGTTCGGCATTTGCTTGCAGGCTTGCCCTGCGGTGTGGGATGCGTTAGGCAGCGGCAATGACTAAGATCCATCTGAACCGCAACCGCGAAGCACTCGGGCAATTCACGCCCGATGCCATCGCCGAAGGATTACAGTCCGGCCGCTTCAAATCCACCGATCTCGCCTGGCAGGAAGGTATGGATGCATGGAAGCCGATATCCGAGTGGACTGATCTGCCGGTTGTCACGGTGCAGGAATTTTTATCTAGTAATGATCCTCTGGTGCCCGTCCCCGCAGTGATGCTGGAATCAGCCATTGAGCCGCAGCGTGGAGTGATGCCCGCGTGGGAGTCGGAGGGTGATCAGGCTTTTCTTCAACGTGTGATTGGTACCGTCAAGGAATCGCTCGGAAGTCCAGGCGTGACGTTTTCCCATCTTTCGAAGGCGAAAGCTATCCTCCGGCCGTTTTTGTATTTTCTCATGTTGGGAACCGCGGGAAATATCATCGCGCTGGGTTATCAACTGGCGTTTTCGATCGCTAACCCCGAGCACTTGACCAAGCAAGCACCGACGTTTCCGGTCGAATGGATAGTGCCGATTTACCTCGTGGCGATGTTTTTGATGCCGGTCATCGTGTCGGTTATCGCGTTCCTTACGGCCGGGTTGTATCACCTTGGGTTAATGATCACCGGGAGTGCGAAAGAAGGATTTGCGACGACGTTTCGTGTTGCATGTTACGTGCACGGGTCCACGTCGATCTTTCAATGCATTCCGTTTTGCGGACAATATGTGCAAATAGTTTGGAACCTTGTTGGTGTGGTCATTGGTTTACACAAAGCACACAAAATTGCCATTGCCCCAGCCATCGTGGCAGTGATCGTTCCCATGGTTTTGCTTTGCGGATTTATGATCGCGGTATTAACGCTTGTATTCGGCGCTGCAGTCGCCGGAGGAGCTGGCGCCGTCGGACCCTAGGTAGCCGCGCACATGGTGCGCTGGCCCTCGACGAAGACATGGATCGGTGGCTGACGGGTGTCGATGAGCATTTCGTGCACGCTGTCGGAACCCGCGTCATCTGCGATGGTAATAAAGTCCGCGTGTGCGCCAGGGGAGAGCACGCCCAGTTTTCCCTGTTCACCGAGCGCTGCCGCAGGTCGGGTCGTGACCATTCGCAGAATTTCGGCCGGGTCCACGTCCGGGAATGCATTGCGGAACGTGCGCATCTCGGAAAACAAATTGAGCCCGATATTGCTGGCACAGCTATCCGTGCCGAGGGAAATAGGAAACCCAAGGTCGCGCAAGGCGTGGTATGGAAAGGGCGGGCGGGAGAAAAACTCGTGGCAATTTGGGCAATGGACCACTGCAAACCGATGCGCGTGGGGAGCGAGCGCTTCGAGGTCGCCGGGGCCTAGCTGATTCATGTGCGCAAGTATGGCGCCCGTCGGCAGGACATCTGCCCGGAGCAAATGCTGGATTGGCGTGCTTGCACCGGTATCGTCCATGTTGCGACCGAGGCCCGCGAGAAATTCCCACATCGGTCCCCTGGCATCTGCGAACATTGCCATCTCCTCGTCTGTTTCTGCGAGGTGTGTGGTGAATGGCATTGCGCGCGCTTCCGAGCAAGAGCGGGCGAGTTCGTAGAGTTCCAAGGATGTGGTGTATGGAGCGTGTGGGGCGAGCCCATAGCCGCCATGCCAATTCCGGTGCGATTCAAAAAATGAAAGTGCGCCCGCCACGACATCCTCCGTGTGAATCCGGTTGCGAATGTCGAGCAGTTCGTAAAACCACCACGTCCGGATCGGCGGCGCTGGCATTCGCACCATCAGCTCTGGGAACGACTCGATGTTGAGAACCGTGGTCACGCCCCAGCGCTTCAGTTCCGCAAATCCCTCCGCAATCGACGAAAGATATTCGTCGTCCGTGAGGGTGCGTTTGAGCTCGTTGAGACGCCTAATCCATGAAGAAAAACTCGTCGTCCGGAGGATCGCGCCGCGCATGATGGTGAAGTCGAGATGGCAATGCGCATTGACGAGCCCGGGCAGCAGCACGACATCGCCCAGATCGCAGACGTCGCTCCCGTGGATCGGCGCTATGTCGTCGTATCGCCCGACCGCTTCAATACGTCCGTCGCGGACGACGATGGCACCATCGTCGATAGGCGCTTGTCCGTCCATCGTGAGAAGGCGTCGAGCTCGGTAGATCATCAGTTTCTTCGAGGTGAGCCGGAGCTACCCGCCGGCCCGCACTGCACCGAGGATACCTGCGTCCCAATCTTTCCACACGGGATCTAATCCCATGGCGCTGAGTGTGGCCGCGACTTCGGCAGGTGAACGGTCATCGGAAATAGCAAACTGCTCCGTGGCTGACGATGCGGTCGGGATTACATCATCGGTGATTTTCCCGCGACGCGTGATGTGGAGGTTGTCCGTGCCTTGGCCGGTGTAGCCGCCGGGTTCGGTGTGGCTGCCTGCGGACATCATTGTGACACCGAGCGGGGCGACTGCGTCACGGAGAGCGGCCGGTTCGCGCGTGCTGAGCACGATGCCAACATGTGGGAACGTGATTCGAAGTGCGCAGAGGAGCTGGATGAAATCGCGGTCGGCTAGTGGATGCGTGGGCTCAAACTCGCCGGCTGCTGGCCGGAGCCGGGGCATGCTGACTGTGAGTTGCGACCGCCAGCAGGATTTCAAAAGGTGCTCAAGGTGGGCGGCGAGCGCCACAGCTTCCTCCCGCCAGTCGCTCAGCCCGAATAACGCACCAATCCCGATGCGTCGAAATCCTGCCTCATAGGCGCGCTCGGGAGTGTCCAATCGCCAAGAAAAATCTTTTTTTGGACCGGATGTGTGGAGTTCGCGATACGCTGCCGGATCGTAGGTTTCCTGATACACCACAAGCCCTTCGGCACCGGCTGCGACGAGGGGTTTGTAGTCGGCCGCCTCCATCGGTGCCACTTCGAGCGAGATGCTGGGAATGAGTTCCGCGAGGCGGCGAATGCAGGATTCCAGATACCCATTCGAGACAAATTTCGGATGTTCTCCAGCAACGAGCAGGATGTTCCGAAACCCGAGGTCCGCAAGATGATGTGCCTCGATGGCGATTTCATCCTGCTCGAGGGTAACGCGCAAGATTGCATTTTCTCGCGAAAACCCACAATACGCACACGAATTGATGCATTCGTTCGAAATATACAGCGGTGCAAAAAGCCGCATCGTCCGGCCAAAAAAACGCCGCGTGATACCAGTGGATTGCTGCGCCATTGCGTCGAGCCGCGCGTCACCCACGGGATCCAGAAGCTTTCGGAACTGCTGAATAAATGGGGTATATTTTGCGGATGGAAACCGCTGCGAAAACGTCATGATTCTGAACTTACGCGAATCCCCGCCAAAGGTAAGTGGGGAATTTTGTGGATCACGGCGTAATTTCTGTGCCGATGCCGGAATTGGTAAAAATTTCGAGTAGCAATCCATGTGGGATTTGGCCGCCGATGAGGTGGATTTTCGTCACGCCTTCACCCAGTGCGCGCGTCGCGGAGCGGACTTTCGGGATCATCCCGCCGTCAATGACCTTTTGTTTTATGAGCGATTCCGTCTCGGCCACGGTGAGACTTGGAATGAGCGAGTCAGGCTGTGTCGGATCGCGCATAATGCCGGGAACGTCGCTGATGAAGATGAGCTTGTGCGCACGCAGTCCGGCAGCCAGAGCGGCGGCAGCGACATCGGCATTGATATTCAGCACCTGCCCGTCGGGTTCCGCTCCGATGGGGGAGATCACGGGGACGAATTCATTTTGCACCAGTTCGAGCACGGGTCCGGTGACAATGGTCGAAACTTCGCCCACATAGCCGATGTCTTTGAGGCCTTGCTCGGTCTCGACGGGTGAGAGACGCGAGGCTTTGAATACATCTTTACCGGAGAGCCCGACGGCCTGACCGCCCAGCTTGCGGATCATTTCCACGATGCCCGGGTTGATTTCTTGATCGAGCGTTTCCTCGACAATCTTGACGGATAGTGCGTCGGTGACGCGCAAGCCGTTAATAAAGTGCGGCGCGAGGCCGGCTGCGCGCATTTTGGCCGAGATCGCTTTGCCTCCTCCATGGACAAGGACAGGATTGATCCCGACAGCTTCGAGGAATACGACGTCGCGCAGCAGTCGTTCTACGGCGCGGTCGTCATCCATGGCACTACCCCCGTATTTGATGACGAAGGTCTGTCCACGAAATTTTTGAATAAAGGGCAGCGCTTCAATGAGGACTTCGGATCGGCCCTGAGCGGTGAGTTCTTTGCGGGTGTCGGACATTAATTTACTCACCGAGGTTGAATTTGACGTAGTCTTCGGTCAGGTCGGTGGTGAGCACCGAGTATCCCGAGTTTCCCAAATGCAGGTCGATCACGACGGTGAATCTTTTCTTCGCGGCGACTTTTTGAAGTTTGGCGACTGGTGTGGCGGCTGCCATGCCGAAGCGAACGGCAGCTATGTTATCATAATCAATGTCGGCGCGGTCGGGGTCCATCGCTGCGCCGGAGTATCCAACAGCATCGAGGATTCGGCCCCAATTCGGATCGCCGCCGGCCCACGCGCATTTGACGAGCTGGGATTTTGCAACTGCTTCTGCTGCCATCCGCGCGTCCCTCAGAGATTTTGCCCCCCGGACGATCACTTCGATGAAGCGGCTCACGCCTTCTCCATCGAGCACGATTTTCGTCGCGAGGTCGAGCGTGACCACATTCAGGGCTTCTTGAAAGGCATCGAGATCTACTGCCGCATTGCTTGCACCGCTGGATAACAAGATCACGGTGTCGTTTGTGCTCATGTCACCATCCACGGTGATTCGATTAAACGACTGCGCCACCGCGATCTTGAGGCACTTTTTAAGATCCGCCTTGGATACGGCGAGATCAGTGGTCACAACGCTGAGCATCGTCGCCATGTTCGGGTCAATCATGCCCGCGCCCTTCGCGATGCCGCCCACGCGGAATGATCCGGCGTCCGTGGTGACATCGAGAGCGATTTCTTTTGGCACGCTGTCGCTCGTCATGATGGCGAGTGCGGCGGCGCGTCCATTTTTCGGGTGTAGCGACGATACGAGCGCAGGGACGACATCGATGAGCTTTTTGATTGGCATCGGCACGCCGATCCGGCCGGTCGAGCAGACGAGAATCTCTCTGCCGGAGACGCCGAGAGCCCGGCCCACGGCGTCGGCGGTGGCTCGGGAATCCGCAATTCCCTGCGAGCCCGTGCAGGCATTTGCATTGCCGCTGTTCAGGATCACTGCGCGCGTGGTCCGCGAGCGGGCGTGCTCCATCGACACCAGCACAGGCGCAGCTTTTACCTTGTTGGTCGTAAATGTGGCTGCGGATATCGCCGGGCCGGTTGCAGCGATGAGCGCGACGTCGTCACGATCGAGGTTGCCCGGTTTAATGCCGGCATAGGTGGCCGATACGGCAAACCCGAGGGGAGCGCAGACGCCGCCTTTGATTTTGTGGGTGGTTGACATGAATTCTTAAAAACGACTAGAGCAGTCCGGCGAATTCCTCGCACCCGGCCATTAGATTGAAATTCTGTACCGCCTGACCGGCCGCGCCCTTAACGAGGTTGTCCACGGCGCTGAGCAGAATTACGCGGCCTGCGCGGGGATCGAGCCGCACCGAGATGTCGCAGAAGTTGGTCCCGATGACGTTTTTTGTGTCGGGCAATGCTCTACTCACCCGCACAAACGGTTCGTTTGCGTAGGCGGCCTGCAGCGCGTCGGTGAATATCTCCTCGTCCGTATCCGACGCAGGGGTTGCAAAAATGGTTGTGTGGATTCCCCGGTTCATCGGAGCCAGATGCGGGACAAATGTGATAACCACCGGCTCGCCGCAAGCCAGCGAGAGTTCTTGCTCGATCTCAGATAAATGCCGGTGCTTTGGCAGCCCGTAGGCACGCAGGCTTTCATTGCATTCGGCATACAAGAGCGAGAGGTCCGCCTTCCGTCCGGCGCCGGTCACGCCACTTGCACTCGCCACCGCGATGCCGTGCGCCGAGATGAGGTTGGCATTCA
>JBDNGG010000044.1:0-6052 GCA_041689405.1 Terrimicrobiaceae bacterium
GAAAGGCACCTTTGTCCGGGAGAGGGTAAAAGCGATCCACCAGATCGGAATTTACCACCCGATGGACATCACCGCCGCGCCCGGACAGGACTTCAAACGTTCCGTGCAGGCGGCCATGGCCCAGTTGCTGGAAGCCGAGAATATTATGTTGCTGGTTTGGACAGACACCCGCCCCCTCAGTGAGCAGCACCTTCCGCTGGAGCGGCTGGTCAGAGCAGCGGACAACCGCGAGATGCAGGCGGTCGTCGCCGCGGGCGTTGATGGAAAGCTACTGAGATGGCTCACCAAACTCCCGGTCATTACGGCGTTTTTCACCACGCAGGCAATTCCGGGCAGAATCACGTTGGATTACGAACAGGCTGCCGAACTCTACGTGCAATCTTTGGCGGACAAAGGAGCCCGCTCCATGGGCATCATCTGCAACCTGCAACAACCGGCTCATACCTCCGAATTCAACACCTCATTAACGGCCAATACGTTCTACCAAACATTCTTTTCCGCCGCAAAAAGGCGCTGACTGGAAATACAGGAGAATTGGATTCGGTCACCCGAGTGTGAACTCGGCGGCACGGAGTTCGAAAGATGGGGCTATGAACAATTTCACGCTATCTGGAAGTTGCCTAAACGGCCCGAGGGGATTGCCGTTTTTCCCGGCACTAGCGTTCGCGGAATCATCCTCGCGGCGATGGAATGCCAGGTCAAAATCCCGGAGCAGCTTCACTTTGCGTTTCATCGCAATGTCGAATCGTCCATTCTCTGCCCATTCCCGGCTTCATGGCTCGTGTCCAGCGGAGCCGAAGTGGCCTCGTCTCTCTTCGATCAGGTGAAACGCCAGTTCGATGGCCGCGCAGTCACATCGATCCTGCTGCCGCTTACCCTCCATCTCGAAGGCACCGAAAGCTCCCCCGCTCATTCCTCCATCCAACGGGAGCAAATGCCGGAACCAATGGAAGGGTGAGGCTCTGTCCGAACCCCTTTATTCCGTCTCACACGAAGAAATATGATAGACGCCGAGATTGTTGCCGACCGCCCGATCGGGGACGTCGCTGGGTCTGTTGAGGAGTTCCGCTGCGCTCGTCGAGGAATTCCAACGCGCGAGCGAGGTCGATCCCCCGCCATCCATATTGATTCCGTTGGTCGCGCCAAAATACCGCAGGAACTCGCCGACCTCGCGGAGTGAGCAGCCGAGGCTATACCCGGTCCGGCGGCCATCGACGGTCATGAGGTAAAGAAACCTCCCGTCGGCGGAGATCCCGTAGCCGGTGCGGGGTTCGAAGCTGGTGTTATCGCCTTCGGGCACGCCGGTGAACAGCACGAGATTGCCGCCCTGCAAGGCGTTGAGCATGCGCGACACGAGTGCGGCATCGGGGGGATTTGGCACGAGGCCCACGGTCCAATCTTTTGCCATGTAGAAAACCGCATACTGCGGGGCACCGGGATTGACCGGCGACACTTGCACGCCATCGGAGATGAGCAGTCCGGCAACATTTGCGGTTCCGGGGTCGGGAAATGGCGCGGGGAAAGGGGTCCATCCCGTGCCATTCACCGCGACCACCAGCTTTTTGGCCGTCCTCCGCGAGGCGGTAAGAAAGTCCCCTGTGGTCTGCTTGATTGTTTCCACATTATTTTCGACGTAAGCTGGCGCGCGGGGTGTGGTGGTGAGCCGGATGTCCGGATTCGAGAGATCCACCCTCACCACATTGACAGCCAACGTCCTCGGGCTTGTGAGGTTGAGCCTTGCATGGCGGATGCCCGGGAACAACTCGGTTGCGGCGGACCAATCGTATGATGGCGATGAGGTGCCGATAAGCTGGCTGGTCGCGTTCCCGACCGGTATCCCGCTCTGCAGAGTCACCACGCCCGCCGAGAGAAAAAGCAATGCGCCGCAGACGGCAGGGACGGACAGAAGCCCGGAACACCGTGAGGCGCTCGGCTCTGCACGACCACGATAAATGGTGAGGGATTGGAGCCAGGTCATTGTGGGGATCAAATGCAAAAACCGTCGCCTCTCATTTTTCCCGCAGCAGGTAGATGTGTCCGAGGAACGGGACGCCCAGATGTTCGGCAAGTCGATCATAGTGGGTCCAGACCGCGTTGCTTTCGACGGTCACGCGCACCGCGCCGTGAGCCACAGCTTGGGCGGGAAGATCGGCCACCACCAGTGCTGTCGGGCGATACCGGGCATCGAACCCTTGCGCCAGCGGTCGCCGAGTGAACAACTGCATCGCTGGGGTCAGGTCCTTGCGCGCAGTCTGGTCGGTGCCAGCAGTTAACCCCTGGCAGACCGTGCCGCGGCCTTCCGGGTCGTAGAGATTGAGTGCCACTCGATAGGATGCCGCCGGGTCGAGGCCCAGTAACTTGACGGTAATCCATGCGAACATGTTCCAACCGGTATGCCCGGGACCGAAAGATTGTCCGAAGTCAAAATAATGGAACTCAATCCGCTCGTTCCCTGGTGCAAAGCGCTCGAACCGGTCGTAAGGTGGGCATTTACAGTTGAGGATCGTGCCGTAGGGCAGGTCGGCGGCGCAGTGTGTCGCGGCGACAAGGGTGTCCTTCGTCTGGTCCCGCACGAGCTGGTTCATCCGCGCAATGTCGGCGTCCGCGCCTTTGCTGGCGGCGACCTTGATCCACTCCGGCCAATCTCTCGACTGAATGTGATAGGTCAATTGCGTGAGTTTCGTCGCATCGCCGAGGGCGTAGCGCTCGGCCAGTTCGCGGTGTCGGTGCTGGATGGCGAACCCGGCGGCATCGAGATCCTCGTCACTGATCTCCAGATCACCCGCTTCGACATCCCAGAGATGCAGCACGCTGCACGTGGTGGTGCCATCGAGCACGATGTCCAGTCCGTTGACCGGCATCTCACCGGTCGAAAACTCAGGACCGCTGATGTATTCGTAAAGAACCTTTCCAACCCGGAAGCGCGGAGTGGCTTTAACGCGGAAACGCAGCCTGTAGGGCACATCGATCGCCAGCCGGCAGAATGGCCGACCATCGACCACCACGCTCTCCGCGCCGATCAACCCGCGCCAGTTGCGCGAGTGCCGGTTCGATTGGCGACCCGCGTGACGGATGACGAGTCGGAAATCCCTGCCAGCTGCCGGAAGTGTGTCGTCGATAAGAATGACCCCGCCGGTGCCGCCGGGATGCGTCGCGACGAGCACGGCCTCGGGTGGCACACTCCCATCGACGAACGTGAAGGGCGCAATCAGATTTTCCAGCGCGCCCCACACAGCAAACTTCAGGGCTTTGTCGTCGGAAGCAGATGCACGGAACGTCACGGTCACCTGGTCGTCGGTCACCAGGCTCGCCAAGTCGGTGATCGTGGCCGCCTGATCATGACAGCGCGGTGTCTCGGCGCATGGATCGAATGGCGGGCACCCGCTCCAATCCTCGGAGTAGTCGTAGTGCCGCTCAGCACCCGCGCGGCCCTTGCGGAACGACCACTGCCCGCGGAGCGACTCGTGCATCACGGTCTCGATCCCTGTGCCGGGCTTGTTGCAGACCATGTTGCCCATCTGCTCGCCGCGCCAGTAGATCGTTTGCGGAATAAACCCACCCGCCGCCTTCATCATTGTCGCCCACTCGGGCAGGTTGATGAGCTTGACCCGGCCCTTATCCCGCTGGATGCAGAGCCAGTCGAGAAAGCGCAGGTTGGCATCGAAATATTTCGGCGTTGGAAAAACTTCCATGTCGAACGTGTGCAGCAGCGGCCGCTGGGAGAGTTCGGCCATACGGATCCAGTCCTCGAACATCGCGTAGAGTTCGTGAACATGCTCGCCCGTGGCCAGTGTGCGTTCCGGTCCCTGGAGTATAGGTTGCGAAGGCATCCATCTTGGTGAAACCGCTAGACAACCAGCGCTCGCGGACAATGCGCAACAGCCGCTCGCACGTGGGCAAATCGTAGTCATACCAGTTCGGGCTGACCAGCGACGAGTCGACCTCCTGCGCCCAGGCACACGGTGCCACGAGGTTACCGCGCTGCTGCCATTCGATCGCTGCGGCCAGATCATCCGGTATCAGGTGGTCGAGGTGCGTGATATGAACATGATAGTCCATCGGCAGTCGGTGGATGGCGAGTTCATTCAGCTATCGGCGCATACCGCCGGGGCCAACCCCATGTTCGGTGCCCTGCACCTGGCTGTAGATTTGAACGTGAAGCATAGGTTGCGGGGACATATCGATAATGGGTGTGTGAGTCATACAGTATTCTTGAGCATCATCGTTTGGTTCAATCTCCAGCGGCCCAGCGCGTAAGACGATTGAGTTCTTGCTGCCAGGCAGGCGATTGCCAGAACGGGCTCTTGGGAGTTCCCATAACAGTGCCCAGCACCACCACCACACGGCCTTTGCCATGGGAGCCGGTGACGACCATCGGCCTGTCTCCCGCCTTCATCTCCACCTTCGCACCGTCCTTGAGACTGACTTCGTGGATCCACGCGCAGTTGCCCAGTGAGCGGAAACCCGGAATCATTCCGAACCAGACATCTTTCACGGGCTCTCCCTCCGCAGAGATCCATTTCCGGTCAAAGACGTTGTCCACTTTCACCGGCAAGATGGATTCCAAGAGACTGCCCGCCATTCCTCCGTGGCCGAAGCCATAAAATCCGCCGAAGACGATCAGACCTCCACCCTCCTCAACAAACCGCTTGAGGGCATACTGCTGGGCGGGCTTCAATGCGGTGGCTGGAATATCCGATAACACCACGAGCTTCAACCCCGGCGCAACCACAAGTTCAGGCTTGAGATTTCGCTCGTCCTGAAAAGATTCTGTGCAGGCGAGTCCGGTCTCGCGCAACGCCGTGTCGATGCCGGTCAACTCGGTGAAGAGTCCGCGTCCAATCCAGACCGGAGCAGGAGCCTGGCCCGTCGGCGCAGGGAATGCCTTGTCGAGATTAATCCCGGCATAGAGAAGATCCATGGCCTCCTGATCGCTCACCGGACACAGCCTTTTGAGTTCCAGGTAGTCAAAGGAGTAGGAGCCCTTTCCGCGCCAGTCCCAAGTGTAAAAACTGCCGCCGCCAAAGGGATAGTAGAAATAGACCGGAAAATCCTGGTAGGTATTCGGGGAGGTGAAGTCCGAGGCGTCGATCTGGTCAAGGGTGACTCCGCCACCACCGTTGAGGGCGATCCCAAGAGCTGGGTTGGCTCCGGGTGCCTGCTGTTTGAAGCGATAGTTCACCATGTAGAGGCCGGGCGTTTCGCTCCGCCGGGTGCCTCCCATGATCTTGGTGCCGGCCACTTCCGCCCCTTCACTCACCTTCCAAGCGAGTCCTGTTTCGGTTTCGAGGTCTTTTCCCCGGTCCAGGCCATAGCCGTCGGAAATGCGATTGGGCATCGGAGCGTTCGCGGCGGGAGAAGGTGGCTGGAGCCTGCGAACCTGCATCGCATCCAGCAGCAGTCGGCCCGGCACCTGACTCGCGGCGAATCGCAATTGAAAAGCGGTCTCGCCCTCGCGCACGCGGATGACGACAAACGTGGATTTCCATTGCCCATTGGCGGTCGGTCCCTGATCGAAATAGCAGTAGAGCGGCGGCCCGGGAGTGGAAAGCTCACCCTTCGCCCCCGCCCTGCGATCCAGATAGAACAACTTGCCAGGCGTGGCTCCTTGCAGAAAATCATACCGATACCAGAATGCGATGAGATACCAGCCAGGCTCCACCATTACGATGGGCGAGGTCATCTGTGCGGCGGTGGCACCTCCCTCCGCGTTGCCTATTTCGAAGACCAGGGCCTTCGTCCCTGCGCAGGATTCCAGCGCGATGCCCAGGGCGACTTTTTTGTCCGTGTTCCCGGAAATTTTCCACCCGGCCGGAATGCCCTCCGCATCGGCCTCCTCAAACCCCGCGTTGGGCAGGAGGTTGGGACCGAAGAGCGGCGGGGTGGTCGCCATGAGCAGCGAACCAAAGCCCCCCATTGCCCAGCACAGCAATGTGATTGGAACTATTTTTCGCATGGCCGGGCTATTCGTAAGGCACCACGAGGACGCTCCAAATAGCAACGGGAGGAAGCGTGATCGCGGTTCCATTGGCTGATTCGCTGGCCTGCGCCA
>JBDNGG010000045.1:0-2916 GCA_041689405.1 Terrimicrobiaceae bacterium
GATATCGCGAGTTTGTCCGCGCTCGTGCAGGGCGGCATTGCATTTGATGAATTCGGTAGCCCCGGCGAACCAAGTAAGGACCAGGATAGGTTTTTGCTGGCGCCCAATGAATTCGCAGCGAGGGCCGATAGCTCCGCAATAACCATTTCCTTCGATGATGGAAGGGGAATAGTCCCGGGGCAGACGGTGCTGACATACCTTGGGCAACCCATCGGGCTCGTCGACCGAGTGCAAGTCGAACCGGGCAACAAAACGGTAGATGCAATAGTGAAGTTGCAAGCTGCTTTTGCGGACCTCGCAAAATCTGATTCAATTTTCACCGTGGTGAGCCCGCGTATTTCGCTTGATGGAATCAGCGGATTAGACACGTTGGTTTCGGGTGCGTACATCGCCTTCGAGCCTGGGTCGAGCGAAGCGCTTGCAGACCATTTCATCGGCCGCTCAGAGAGTGATGAGGAATGGGCGAGAGCGGATGCCGCGCGCGACGGATTGCAGGTAAGGCTGTCCGCGGAGGACCTGCCGACAATTTCCGAAGGAGCGCCCGTGTTCTATCGGGGCCTCGTGGCTGGGAGGGTGTTGAAAAAGTTGCTGGACGAAAACGACCGTCCAATTTTGGAGATCTTGGTCAACAGAGAGTTTCGTGACGCACTGCGCACCAACTCACGGTTCTGGAGAGTCCCCGCCACATCCATCAGCGCGGGTCCGGGCGTTCTCGATGTTGAAATCGAAGGGCTGGTGGCACTCATTCAAGGCGGTGTGACGTTTGACTTGTTCGACCAACCCGGAATCCCAGCGACCGAAGCGGATATTTTTCAGCTCTACAACAATCAACCGCTTGCAGCAGCGACATCGACGCCAGTTAATATTTCGTTCAAATTCGGCAGGGGTTTGCTCGCAGGAAAATCTGAACTTCGCTATCTGGGCGTGCCTGTGGGCGTGGTGGAGCAGATTTATCCGAAAGATGGTGCTGTCGAAGTGGTCGCGCGCTTCCGTTCCGGGCATGACCAACTGCGCCGAAAAGGCACCACCTTTGCAATCGTCGAACCGGTGATTTCACTACAAGGCGTCACCGGCATAGAAACATTGCTGAGTGGCGTTTACATTCAGTGTATTCCGGGAAAGGGAGACGGGTATGCGAATTCTTTTGTCGGCGTGACCACCTCGGATTCTCAAATTTTGCAGGAGGAGGGATTTGAGCTTCAATTGACGACTGCGGAAACCCGCATTCAACCGGGGGCTCAGATTGTTTATCGGAGTACGGAAGTCGGCGAAGTTACCGGCAAATCTATTTCAGACGACGGTCAACGTGTGATCCTCGATATTCGGATCGACACAGAATATCAACACTTGGTCCGAGACAACTCCCGGTTCTGGGATGCAAGTACCCTCGAAGCGTCTATCGGATTCATTAAGTTGAAAATCAAGACCGGTGCGCTGCTCGGACCTGCGGGCCGGATCGCTCTTGCATCACCGGAGATGGCAGGCGGGCAGGCGGCAGAAGGATCTATTTTCGAACTTTACAACACTCCTCAGGAAAAGGCGCTTCGTCGTTTCCGGGATTAGCAGAGTTCATTTCAAACATCGGTAGATGAAAGCCGGAGGGATGTTCCGGAGAATAAGGTCCCTACGTTCGACGGAGGAAAATAACGACTCCAGCAACCGACGAAACCGGCGACCCGTCGGAGTCAGATGAAGACCAAAACACGAGATGGTCACAAACACCCCGTCGTCCCGAAGAAACGCAGCCGCTTCCCGCAGGATGTTCTCCTGGAGGGGCTCCGGGAGATTTGTCCATGGCAAGGCGGAGACAATACTATCCGCACCATCCCAGCCAAATTGCTTCGAATGATGACGCAACTGGCTGGCACAATCTTCCACCACATGCACATCCGGGTATTGGCGTGCTAGCTCGTCAGCGAAGTCCCGACTGCGTTCGATTGCAATCACCGTCGCGCCGGCTCGTTTGGAATCCAAGATTTCACGGGTCACAACACCGGTTCCAGGACCGAGTTCCAAGATTGCTGATGCCTGGTCCACCCGCGACGCAACGACCATGCGGCGGGCAAGTAGTCTGGAGGAGGGCGCAATCGCACCGGTCGCGAGGGGAGATCGTATGATCCCCGCGATAAATTGCATCGTCGGCGACTGACGGAATGCAGTCTCTGGAGAAAGTTCGTGCTGTGGCATAATCGTAAAGCCTTTCTTAAAAATCGCTAGCGCCGGGCAAATCCTTGAGCCCCACTTCCCGGATCCGGGACCCGGATTCTTCCCCATCAGGGCCAAGAATTCCAGCAGAATGCTTGTTCGCAAAGCGCAAAAAACGAAAAAGAGACCTCTTGCGTTTCGCCTGGTATTCGGCCAATATTTCTCGCTATTGCAGCGGCTTCGTGGCCGCCTCACGATTATTTCTAACACATGAACAGTTCTTTTACCGCCCGTTGGAACGAGGCGTTGCTGGATGAAACCTACGAACGGTGGAGCCAAGACCCCAAAACTGTTGATGCTGATTGGGCTGCCTTTTTCGAAGGGTTTGAGCTGGGCTGTGCAAGGCCCGTCTCCAAAAATGGCACTCCGGAAGTTACTAAAAATGGAGCCCCCGCCGGTAAAGACCTCGCCCTAGAGACGAAGATCGAAGGCCTCGTTTACGCCTACCGCACGATCGGGCATTCCATCGCCAAACTCGATCCGCTGGCAGAATCACCAAGACAAAATCCCCTGCTCGAACTCAAAGAACTCGGATTAGAGGAAGCCGATCTCAATCGCTCCGTTCACTCGAAATTTTTCCGCGACGGCAAATCCATGAAACTCCGCGACATGCTTGCGGAGTTGCAGTCGATCTATAGCGACACGATCGGTGCTGAGTTCATGCACATCCAAACACCCGCGATCCGGAACTGGGTGCGGGATCGCCTGGAA
>JBDNGG010000046.1:0-5070 GCA_041689405.1 Terrimicrobiaceae bacterium
CGAGCAGCAACACGAGAATCGCAAGCGTGGCCACCAAGGCGGCACCGGAGCGCGAACGCTCAGGTCGGGGTCGTCTAAGCGAACCGGTGGGTGCTAGTCGCAAGGCTCGGGGTGGAACGAATGTTAGCTTCATGAGGTTGATGAGACAAAATAAAACGCTTCGCCCCTGACCCATGTAGTATACTTCCAATTCCTGCGTGCCTGCAAGTCAAGTTTTTCATAATAATCCCTTGCGACTGCAGGATAAAGATTTCTTCTGCGCCAAAGGTGAAAAATCATACCAGTCTCGCGCACCGCGCCTGGGATTCGTTTGTTATGAAGCGCCAAGGCTGAAGCTGCGGCCTATGCGTTCGTTTAGATCGTGGTAATCCGTCCCAAACGCATTCATCTTGGCACGCGCGTTCACTTGTTCACGGCCTCGAAAGTGGTCCCCAGCCGAATCTCATCGAGAGCCCCTCCCTCGTTGATCTGGAAGAAAATCTCGTTCATCCGAAACTCATTGAGCTGGCATTGTCCCACGGCACTGCTGTCATCGGGTGCGGTTGCCAGCGCGGGATCCAACCAGAGGGTCAGCTTTCCCGTTGGCTCGGGAATGACGCTGCCCTCCTCGGGCGGACGACGGTGGTCGAGAGGGCGATTGCTCCCGTCCGTCCCCCAGCCTTTCCCGAATTCGATCCGGGCGACCACCCACGTCGGCTCGTAAGGATCCGGCAATATGATGTCACGAATCAGGGTCTGATCCCGATTGGTGCCCCAATTCTGTCCAACCTTCAACTTCCCGCCTGAGTAATCGAGGACGACGCCAGCCCCCTCCGCATTGTAAACCCGAGACTTGAGATGGATGTAGAACCACTTGGCGGCGTTTGGCTGGATGAGCATGGAAAACCACAAAGTTCCGCCGCCTTTTCCGAGGCTTACCATGCTCCGCTCGTCTCGAGCGTCTGAACTCTCGGCGTCCTGCCACAGCGATTCGAACGCTGGCAGTTCATCGTCGATCAAACGCCTTATTCCCAAATCACCTGAGGATTTGTTTTCGACGCGATTTCCAGCGACGGGAAAGGGCTTTCCGGTGGCGTCGGTATAGGTCAGCGATCCTTCGGCGATAATGTCCACCTGTGAGGATACTTCGACCGCGCCGACCAACCATTTTGGTTGGTAGATATTCCAGCCTTCACCTCCCTCATAGTCTGTGGGGTCCCCGGGTCCGGCAGGGTAGTCGAACGACTCGACGACCCGTTCTGGCGGCGCAGCAATGGCACTGCCGGCAAACGCCAGGCTGGCAACGATCTGGATGAGAAGGAAACGGTTTTTCATGATGTTTGCGGGTGTTGGTGCGGGCGGCTTACGACCCGGGTGGTTTTGCGGCGTTCAGGAACTGGAAATCGGAAAGACGACCGGTGAAACCATCCTCCGTCTTGCCATCGTCGTGGAAGCGGGTGAAGGGACCTGAACGCCTGCCTACGTTTCCGGGCAGCCGCCCTGCCACACCGAGCCGCGGCGGGGCGAATGACGGGGCAAGCATGCGGAAGGGGCCCGAGGCCGCGAGCTTGCCGTTGACGTAGAGCTGCATCTGGTCTTTGCCCTCCTTGGGTGAGCCGAACGGGAAAACGAGCGACACATCCACCCATTCGCCGGCCTTCACCGTTCCCCCATCGAGCCATGTGCCTTTCCAAGTGTAGGGCTCGACGTCGTTCCATGCCCCCGCGCGGAGCTGGCTGTCGGCCAGATAGATATTGACCCCGCGCTGATCGCCGCCATCGGCGTAGAGCACCTGCCGGCGCTCGGTGTCGTCCGCCTTAAACGAGAAGGAAATCGTCCGGCTCCGATAGCCTTTTTCATCCCGCGTGGTCAGGTTGTTCGGGTGAAGATAGACGCCGGACTCGACGAAGCGATCCTTCTTGAGCTCCAGGACGCGGCCACGCTCGGGATCTGCGACGAACTCACCTTCCACGACGACCGCGGTGCCAGTGGGAAGATGCCGATACATGGCGATGCCCAGGCCGTCCGCTCCCATGGTGGACCAGGGGCCACCGGATTGCAGCGCCTCGCTCAGCGGCAAATCATAGACGAGACGTTTATCCGGCTCGGGGCCGACCGAGACGACCGCCTGCCCGACGACTTTCGCTCCGGAGGCAGTGGTGCCCGTCGCGGTGACGATGTGCTGACCGGGCTTCTTGAAGCTCCGGCTCAACGTGGCCGGTGCCTTCTGCTGAACCGGCTCGCCCTCCTCAAAGGTCCACTCGGTTTTAACAATCGGATCATCGGCGGGTGCGGCGGACTCGACGGAAAACTGCACGGTCCCGCCGGGTTCGATCCTCGGCTTGTCGGCCTGCAAGACAATCGCGTGGCCGGGCGAGCCGCGCAGATGCGCACTCACAGAGCGATCTTTTTCCGAGACCACAAAGAACGATCCACTGGGCGGCACGACATCGAGCGTGATCTCGCCGTAGCCCGGCAGTTGCGTTTTCACCGGGCCGATCGCTGCCACCGGGGCGTGGGCAAAGACGAGCCAGCGCCGCTCGGGGGATTTCCCGAGTTCCAGAGCGAAAGCGAAGACTTTGATGATCGAGTTGTCTTTCCAGAGGTCCGCCTCGGGATCGAGCTTGGCGATGATCTCATCGGTCGGGATCGGCTGGGCCATGGGCTCGGCGGACTTGGATTCTTCGGGCACGGCCGTGCGCGCCGGGTTCACATCGCAGGTGAGCAGGAACCACCGGTCGAGCTTGCGAACCCACTCCGGCTGGTCATCGCCCAATTTGTGACGCGGCTTTTCCACGTCGTTGGGCACCAGACGTCCCTTCTCCCAAAACTCCCGCAGCACCGGATCCACCCACGGCCGCTGCCCGGCGGTGAGGAGAGATTCCCATGTCGCATTTTCCCAGGCATTCCGATAGGAATGGCCGCCGCGAAATTCCATCATCAGCCGGGGCCGCATCATCCAGAGTCCGAATTGCTGCAAGCCCTGAAGTCGGTCGAAATCCCAGACCTGACGGCGCCCGACGGCATAGAGATTTGTCTTCGAGGTAACGCCGGGCAGGCCGCGCGGACGCCAGAAATCTCCCGGATTCGAGCCTTCCCAGAAAATCGAACCCCAGAAGAAATCCGGCGCCTTCTCGAAGAGCGGTCCCTGCATCACCGCGAGATTCATCGCCTCGATCTGCGGGCTCTCCGCCATGTAATCGGTTTTTCCGGGTTGCCAGTCGTTGTCGTAGTATTCCGGGAGAGTGCCATCCCACGTCGCAGGTACCGGGTAGCCATCCGCCGGCCAGAGTGCCCGGCTCTTGCCCAAGTACATATCGCCCGACGTCTCATTGTAGGCGATGAAACGGACGTTCTTCTTCCATGCGGGCGCAACCAGTGCCTCCCGCGCGGATTTAAAGAGCACGCCGTAGAAGTGATCCATCCGTTCTTTCACAAGCAGCTTCTTGGCTTCATCGCTGAGCGGCTTGTCGCCATATTTCCTCATGTAGCGCACGCTTTTCTCGTCGAGGCTCGCCGCCTGGATTTTTGCGCCTTCGTTGTTGCTGAAGAAAAGCACCATGGGCGGATCGGGGTAGATTTCCTGAAAGCGCTTCATCGCGTGGTGCCCGAACCAAAACTTGCCGTATTCCACCCAGCCATCATCGGGAGCGAGGGCATCCGGCGCACCGCGCAGCAGGCCCCCCTCCTGCAGGAGACGGGGATCGGTTTCCGGCTCGGGAGGCCGACCCGCCCAATCCGTTTTGTGCATGGCCAACCCCCGCACCTGGTCCTCGAAGTTATTCCCAACAAAGCCGATCGGGAGCTTGTGGTCGTGGGCGTATTCAAGAAGCGGTCGATAGAGTTCCACAAGTGCCTCCAGCCGATCGGTTCGCACCACCCCATCCTTGGTATAGGTATCGAACTTGGCGAGGAAATGCGGGTCCCCAAAGGTCGGCAGCACATGGAAACCCTGCTTGAGCAGCTCCAGATAATGATCCGGATTCCACGCCCGCGGCGCATTCCCCTCGGGGACGTCCTTGAAGAGAACGCTCCACCGGTCCCAGGATGAAATCAGCGGCAACGGCCGCCCCTCGGGGCCGATCTGCGGCTGGATCGCCCAATGGGCGATGGCCTCCGCCGCGGTGGTCGCAGCGGAGGATTCCACTTCCGGCACGGCGGTCTCCTCCGCAAGAAGCGGAGACAGGGGGAATAGGCCAGAGGCGATGAAGAGGAGGGTATAGGAAACATTATTCATTGCAGGATTTTCAGATTCGAATTATTGGAAGAGTGACAGAAGCGGGGGCTCTGCGTTTGAATGGTTTTCATGGTTCCGGAGTTTTAATTACCGCGTTTGACGGGGGAACGGGGATAGCTATTCCTGATTCCGGTAACACAATATCTTCTTCGCTGCATTCGCAAGAAAATCTGTCAATTATTTTCCGCTTCGCGAATACTTCCCTTCGAGCATGAACAACAGGCTGGCCATTACATGTTCCCACGGCGGCAAAGACAGTCGGCTTCGTTCTGGTGAGATATGCTTTCCCCACAAGACCCAAAGAAAAAACTCCTAGCTACGGAAACACCAGGACCGGCCAAAACGCCGGCCGAGCGGATTGCGCTAAAATTGTTGCAGAGCATTGCCCGGGGGGAATTCCACCCGGGCGACCGTCTCCCCACGCAGGCAGTGCTGCGAAAGGAGATGGCACCGCGACTGAGCATGACGTTCTTCAACGAGGGCCTGCAGATTCTCAAGAAGAAAGGCTTTCTGGACATCAATCAGCGCTGCCGGACGAGCGTGGCGGATCCGTTGCCGAACCGGAATGCCTTCGCGCTGGTGCTGCCGCGGGGGATCGAGCATGCGGCAGGCAAGAGTCTCTTCTGCGTCATGGCGCAGATGGCGTCCCGGATCGAACAGAGGCACCCGGAATACCGCGTCTCGCGCTTTTACGCCCAGCCTGCGGCCTCCGGGAACGGCCATTCCATCGAGGATCTCAAAATGGCGGTGCGCTGGCACCGGGTGGCAGGGGTGATCTTCACCCACCAGTTTTTCCACCATGAAAATCTCTACACCGAGCCGGGTGTGGCGCGCGTGTTTAATGGGGAAGATTC
>JBDNGG010000047.1:0-3461 GCA_041689405.1 Terrimicrobiaceae bacterium
GTTACAAACGGGAGAAATACCGACCGCGTGCGGGGAAATCGCAAGCTTGCACACGTCGGCATCGGCGGCGGATAAAGCTGCCGCAAAGTTGGCCGAGCATTTGAAGTCTGATGGTTGGTGGCTTGCGGAAGGGTCAGCACAAAATGAGGAGCTGCAGCAAGATTCGCTTCGGGACGATGAGCAACGGAAGCAAGAGGGCGAAGACGATGAGTCGTGAACTGACTACTGGAGAAATCGCGGAGCGGCTGGACATTCGCCAAGTGTGGCGGGTTCTATCTCTTCCGGGAGTGCCGGGGAGGTGCGTTTGCTCGCCATTCCGAGAAGAAACAAACCCGTCGTTCTCAGTCTATGAGGACGGCGGGAAGTGGCGATACAAGGACCATGCGAGTGGTGAACATGGCGATGCAGTGGACTTTATCCGATTGGCGAAGTCATGCACGGCGGCAGAGGCTTTGACGTGGGCGCGGAGTTTTCTCGGCCTTCCTAATCGGAGTCGGCGGGAGGACATTCCGACCTTCGGTAAAAAGCGATGGATGCCGGATTTACGTCCGGGATCGGTGGCGGAATTGAATCAACTTGCGGAACTTCGCGGATTCGGCACCGAGGGACTTCGGCTCGCGGAGAGTGGCGGCTTTTTCGGATTCGCGGAGTTTGCAGGAACTACATGCTGGGCGGTCCGGGACAAGCGGCGGCAGCTCATGGAGTTTCGGCGGCTTGATGGAAACTTCTTCGACGCATACAAGGGGCTTCCGGTGCGAAAGTCCCATTGTATCGGTGCTGGCAAGTCATGGCCTATCGGGATCGAGGAGGCAGCAGAGTTTCCTAAAGTGGTATGGCTGGAGGGCGCGGCGGATTTCCTCGCGGTGTTCAACTTCCTTATCCTTGAGGGAAAGTCTGATGCAGTCGCGCCGTTGGCAATGCTCGGCGCGGCAAATCACAGAATCGCAGACGAGGCATTGCAACGACTGGCTGGCAAGGATGTTGTCTTGTATCCTCATTGTGACGATGCCGGACTGATCGCGGCGCGGGAGTGGGCGCGGCAACTTCACGGTGCAGGTGCGCGGGTGCGTGCGTTCGATTTATCGGGGATCGTGAAGGCGGACGGCACGGTGGGAAAAGACCTGGCTGACGTTTGCAAGATCGCGCCGGATTGTTTCGAGCGGGAAGACAAGTTTCGGGAGGTTCTTCCATGAGTGGCGGCTTCTATGATCCACTGGCGAGCGGGGAGAGTCAGAAAACGGCAGGGGGCGAAGGCATAGCCGATACTGCGGCAGTCCCGGCTTTTCAACGCAGCATCGAGGCGGATTTCCCGGATGCGCAGCGAAAGGAAAAAACAGTACGAAAACCACTGATCGAGTTTCTCCGGCCATCGGAGATCGCGGAGTATGTCACACCGCCGAATCATTTCCTTGTGGGTGACTCGTTGATTCAACGCGGAGCAATGACGATCTTTGCAGGGCCGGGAGGTGTCGGAAAATCTCGGGCGGTGTTCTCGCTGGCGGTGGCAGCGGCGCGGGGCGAATCAAGCTGGATGGGATTCCCGATTCACTTCGGATTCAAAACGATGGTCGTTCAATCGGAAAATGGACTTCCTCGCTTGTCGAAGGATTTTCAGAACTTGGGCGATGCGTCGGGACTTGATGGACGGCTTCTTGTGTCGGCTCCTCCTGATGGAATGATTGCGATGAATAATCCTGATTTCCGGCAAGACCTGATAGCGGCGGCTACCCCCTTTGGGCCTGATATGATCGTGTTCGACCCTCTCAACAGCATGGTGAGCGATTCGCAGGAGCGGGATATCATCGAGCTTTTTAAATTCTTGCGGCAGTTAGCGGGAGAAGTAGGGACGAATCCGGCCTTGCTGGTCGTTCACCATCTGCGGAAACCGCGTGAGGGTGACAAACACAGGGGCCGCTCAATGGCAAACCTGCTTGCAGGGTCGTATGTGATTACCAGTTCGGCGCGGGCGGTAATGACTTTGCAAGCGGCTACTGATGCGGAGGATGATCCACACACGGTCTTGACAGTGGCAAAGTGCAACGATGGGGTGATGGCTCCACGGTCAGCATGGCGACGGACGGATGGCGGATTCTTCACTCATGCCGACGACTTCGACTGGACAGCATTTGATGGACAGTCCGGGCCAGTCACAAAAATCCGAGAGGAGCATATTCTGAAACTCTTCAACTACGGTAAGCGATCAATGACACAGGCAGTGGCAGCTAAGCAATTGATGGAAATGACAGACTGCGGACGGTCAGCGGCCTACGGTGCGCTCGACTACCAGAAAGGACGGTTCGCCCTACTGATCGAGCCTGACCTTATGAGTGGGGTTCTTCGTCTTTCGGCAGAGGGAATCAGCCGTTCTCAAGATGGTGATGAGGACGATTGATCGTCCATCCGTCCATTTGTCCTAGGTGTGGGAGACGGACGGACAACTAACGCCAATGACCGGAAATGCGCCAAGGCTTGCCCATGATGGCGAGCAAAAAGGCTGACTGCCTTGGACAGTCAGCCTTTCGGCACTTTGGCCGTCTTGCTTGGTTCGAGTAAAGATGCGGTCGCGTTGTCCGGGCGAGCGGAGGGCGGACAGATGCCTGTTTCGGCCTCAAGATATGTTTGCCTATGGTCTTGATCAACGCGCTCTACCGTGCCGACTGTGTTATCCTTTGGAAATCGCGTTTGATCGAACCACTTCATCTAAGTGACCTGGTATTAGGGGAACGACATGCGTTGATTTAGTGAGGTAAAATGGATTTAGGGGGCCGGGGAAAAAATCTATTGGCCCGTTCGCTGATAGTCACGATGACACGCTTGACCTGTATTCAAAAAAACGTTGTCGGAATTCGGCAGTTCGCCCACTCAATAATGACGTTGTAAATCGTCCGCTTGTGATGTATTCAAGAAAACACTTGATTGTTTGAATACACAGTGCAACAATTCTCCACAATGAAAACACCATCACCATCCAAGCAGGTTCCCGTTGCAATCCTCGTTCGCGTATCCACACAGCGGCAGGAGACGGCGCGTCAGGTAGCGGAGTTGGAAGAATACGCCCGGCTGAAAGGTTACACCGTGGTCGAGGTATGCAGGGAAACGGTTTCCGGTAGGGCCGATGAAGACGAGCGGGCCGGACTGCATCGGGCGGTGACGTTGGCAGCGGAAGGGAAGATCAAGAAGGTTCTCGTTCATGAAGTCTCACGGCTGGCCCGCCGAAATAGCATCGCGCACAAGTTCGTTGAGACGTTGGAGGAATCCGGGGTTTCCCTCTACTGGCACGCGCAAGGGGTCGAGACTCTACTTCCTTCCGGCAAACGGAATCCGGCAGCGGGTATCATGCTGGCTCTCCTCTCGGAAATGGCCCGGGCGGAAGTCGAGACTTTGCGGGAGCGGATCAAGTCGGGCCTCGCTCATGCGAAGAAGAATGGCGTGAAGCTGGGCCGTCCGGCTGGATCGGTAGA
>JBDNGG010000048.1:0-5630 GCA_041689405.1 Terrimicrobiaceae bacterium
CTCGCAGACGTTGTTCTTCGTCTCCGAAACTTTGGGTCGCAGCGAAACACACATCATCCCAATGCAGGACGCTCAATTGGGCGACGAGCTGCCATACGATTTCAAGCCCTCACTCGAAAATCTGGTGAGGAGCTTTCAACGCAACCACAACCGCAACCGCTAACCAAACCACACCATGACCCCATCAATCCACGACACTGTCTGGACATTGCCTGAGCCCGAGCTCACGCAAATCCACGAACTCAGCAAACGTCTGCTAGACCTGCGGCGTAATTTCTGCAATCCGCCAGGCCAAAGCTCCCTGCCACGAAAAGACCCTGAGGCATCAGATTATCCGGAGCCATCGGCGTTGCCGCCCCGGCTCGATCCAAAGGCTTCTTATATGGCGCGGCGTCCGCTTCGCCAGCCAAAGCCCGGGAGTTTACGCGGCGATGTCCACTCCGTTCTGGACCAAGCCGCAAAGCCAATGTCACGCGCAGAGGTATCCTCGCGAGTAGCTCAAATGCGGGGCACGCTATGCGACGACTCGCTGACCAACAAAGTTGGGGAAATCCTCCGCAGTCCCCACGACACCCGTATCAAAAAACTCCGCCACGGAATCTACCGCTATGATCACTAAATCTTCCTGCAATTGCGCTCGTTGTTTCGACCGGATCGCCCGCAAGACCGGGTGCGACATTGTCGCACTCGCTTCGGCAGGCGAGAAACAGAAAATTCTACTTCGAGCTTACATGGAACCACCTTGGGTTTTTCCCAGCCTCGTCGCGATGGTAGACCGCCGGTGGCTGGCCGGGGAGCGTTCCGCTGACGAACTGCCAATTCTGACTCGAACCGTCGAGGCGTGGCTCGTGGCGAGCGAGTTTTTTGATACTGAGACTCCGGCTATTGTGAAACGCCTTTTTGCGGGGACGGTGGCCATAACTGCCCAATTGATGTTCCAGCTCCCAAAAGGAATCGAAAGGAATTAACGATGCCCTTCGAAATTTCTAAACGCTCAGGTAAGGTTGGCTTTTTGATCGGATACTGCCGCACGCTACGCATCCGCGACGGCTACATCTTTCCAATCGAACCCTACAACAAGGCTCAAATCTTCGTGCCCGGCGGGTGGGTTGAGTGCCGAGGCGACTGGCAGGGCCCAATGCACCTGCCCGCCATCGAGGTTCGCGTCAGCCCCGTCAAATTTGAGACGTGGATGATTATCTCAATGCTCGACGTGATCCAAGCCGTCGACCTCTGCAAATCCCATTCCATAGACCTTGGCCGCGATGGTTTCAGCCGCATTCCGATTTTTTAAAATGAGCACACCCGTATATCCTCATCAATTAGACGTTTACGCGACGTTGCGGGAAACTGCCGAGACTTTCTTTTCCGGTCAATGGCGTTCGCTTCGATTGCAACCCCGATTCGCTCGGTTGGTGGTTGGCCCGAGCGGATCGGGGAAAACGCACGTAATGCGCATTCTGGCGGACGACATCGGCGTCCCGCTCTTTTCCGTCGGCACAACCAATTGGCTGCCGATGGGATGCTCTGAGCGCGGCTCACGACCAACTTGGCTAGACATCGCCCGGTTCATTCGCAGCAACTGTCGTGGTATCATCTTCCTTGATGAGCTTGATAAGCTAGCCTATCCCACGTCTTGGATGACTTACATTAGGGTGGAGCTTTTCTCTTGTTTGGACGGAAAAGTGCCGGACAATTTGCGCATCGTCCATGAGGATGACGAGGAGGACGAACCGCCGGATTTCACCCTGCGCGTTGCAACAACAGCGTCCGCCTTGCGCAAAAACTTCTTGGTGGTAGGAGGAGGTGCCTTCCAATCCCTCTGGACCGCCGGCAAAGGATCGGTTGGTTTCGGCGCAATCCCGGACCGGCCCAAGTGTAGTCTGAACCACTCCCAAATCGCCGCGGTAATTCCGGTGGAATTGGGAAATAGATTTGCGAGCCCTGTTCTGTCCATATCTACACTGGTTGCGACGGATTACGAGGCAATGCTGGCCTGCGCCCTGCGGCAACTCCCACAAGAGTTCCATGAAGAGGTAAAAAAGTGCGCCAAACAGACTCTGGATCAGGCCGTGGAGCACGGCTTGGGATGTCGATGGATTGAGCAGTTGCTCCTCGCCGCGTCGATTCGGTTGCGTCAGTCGACTCTCGCAAAAGTGGCCAACGGATCCGACATTGTCGAAAAACCTGACGAAACGCAAATATCTCCCCTATGAATCCCCGGCAATTGGACCTTCTTCGCTACCACGCCGATCTTGCCGCGTTCGCGACTTCACCGTCTGCGCCGGTGTTCGTCATCGCGGACTTGGAGGATGCCGACGGGCTTGAGATCGCAAGTCAGTTCCAGCCCAACGCAGTTGAGCGACGGGACGCCATTCGAGCCTCTGGAGAAATTCCCGCATACACGTTCTGCCTTTCGATCGAGGCTGCCAACCGATTGATCGCTTCAGGTTGGCCGCAGCTGAGGCGAATCGAGACCCCCTCTCCAGGATTTTTCCCACTTTTACTGTTCAGTGGAGGCACATGTCTGAGCGTCCTTCTTCCGACATCGTTCCTGTAATTCTGCAGAGTTTCGGAAAAGAGTGATTTTTCCTTCTGAGCGGGGAAATATTCCAGAAACTCCTTGAAAATGAATTCGAGAAGGGGAAATCGGAAATCATGGCAACAAAAACAAAAATCCAATGGTGCGACTCGACGGTTAACCCAATCATGGGCTGTGGAGGCTGCGAACTGTTCCCCTCGCCGGCAGACGTGCTTGGATCAATCGATGAGTCCCTCTCCGGGATCGATGGTTGGTCGAGCGGAAAGAGCAGGGTTATCTTCCGTGAACTCATTTCCAACGCGTTTGCACGAATCGCGAATCCACTGGAAGGGCACTCGAAGGCTGTTTCAACAACGAATATCTGGCACCTACGTGAAGAGTTTTACTCCGCAGTTTCAACGTTGTCCGGCCCGGTGGCGGCCAAAGCAGCTGAGGGTTCCGTCGCGCGCTCAATGACGTGCTACGCCGCGCTCCTCCACCTCAATAAAGCTCGAAACATCGCGAATCCGGAGCGCGGCTTCAACATCGGCTACGCGCCGGCTTTTGAGCGTGTGACGCGTTTTCAAGACCGGGTCTGGGCGATGGCGCGCAAGCGGGATCTCCGCGCCTTGAACGATCCCAAGAAGCCATGGCTCGATGGAATGCCGAGGCTCATCTTTGTGAGCGATATGGGCGACGCGTTCTCGCGAGAGAGCGATTTTGGTTTTCTTGAGGAGGAAGTTATCGAGCCAATCCGTTCAGCCGAAGGTCAACGTCATTTCTGGCTTTGGCTCACCAAACGCCCAGACCGCATGGCTCGCTTTGGAGAGCGGATCGGAGGATTCCCGCAAAATGTCTGTGCGATGACCACGGTCACAGGTCCGGATAGATTGGATCGGATTGATCAGTTGCGGGGTGTTCCAGCGAGCGTCCGGGGGCTGTCCCTCGAACCCCTGTGGGAGCGCGTCCCGCCGACAGAACTGAATCTGGAAGGGATTTCTTGGGTGATCGTAGGCGGAGAGAGCGGACGCAAAGAGTTTGTCCGGCCTTTTGACCTATCCTGGGCGCAGGAACTTCGGGATCACTGCGGGGAAAGGAATGTCGCCTTTTTCCTGAAACAGTTGGGGCGGCGGCCGGTTTTCGAAGGCGAAGAAATTGCGCTCCGCGACGGCCATGGAGGCGACTGGAGCGAGTGGCCGGAGGATCTGCGGGTGCGGGAGGTTCCGAAGGAATTTCGGACAAGAGTTTCTGCTTTTTTAACCCTCAGGTGTGCTGAGCTTGAGGCCCCAGCCATTTACCCTCCAATAAATATAGCTCGTAAAAAACGAGCCGCTCAGCCGTCCAAGGAATGATGTTCTCAAGGATGTTGTCCGACGGTTTCCACGGGTCGTCAGTCGACTTGTAGAGGCAAAGTGTGCCGTTCGCATACATATGAATTTCTTGCGATGGAACAATTTCCGGTTTCGTGATTCGCACATCCGGCACATTCTCTTGTTTGTGTGGGATCGAGACATGGTATGCAGCGCAGTCCTCTGACGGCACAATCACACCTTCACATTTTAGGTGTCGATGCCTGAGTCTGCACCGGAAGCTGACAAAGTGCTTTTCAACCAGTGTTTTCTGGATCACGAAACGACGATAATCGACGCCGCGATCACGGCTATTCCACCGGGTCATCGCCATAAAAGCCGTGGCTTAAATTGGGAATGCCAACTACACCCAGAACGCCCGCCGGTGAAGTCCTTGCACCGTTGCCGACCAGCGCGGCCTTCGCGAGCAGAGTGTTTCGCTTTTCCTCCTGCTTTCGATCGGCATCGAACTCTGCAAAGAAATCGTCGCTCTTGAAAATCCAATCCCAAACCGAACGCGCCGAGTCTGCGTTGTTGGCGTTGGTCTTGTCCAAAATTGCGAGTTGGTCGAGGGCTTCTCCGATACGGGCCTCAAGATCTGTAACATTTTGGTCGATCGAGGTTCGCGTGAGGTCCGGCGTATCAGGATGGGCGAAATTTTTGATGACCTTATTCCAATACAGACTGTTCTTGAGGTTGTTGAGCAGCTCACGGAAAGCCTCATCAATTCGCTCGCAAAATGGCGGTTGGCATTCAGCACCGAGCATCGTCAGCTTCATCCCGTTTGGCAGATCCCAGTTCTGAATGTTCCCAGGTGATGAGATCCCTAGAGGCATTTTGAATCAAGCGCTTTAAAGGCCGGATACATTGCAGCACCAGTCCCTAAATACTATCCAGCAAGCTTTCTAGCTCTTCCGCACAACTCTATTTCAAGACGTCACTTCTTGAATCTTCTCCCATAATAATGCTTGGCGCTGGTTGATGAAATCCTCGTGATTATCCGCCAGTAATGCGTCACTTGGCAGGAGGTGCGATTCGATGAGTTGCTGGAATTTGTCACCTTGCTCGCTCCTGATCTCCTCAAGATAATCCGAAGGTGCCCGCTTGCCGATGCGGATATTTGTGAGTTTGTCGATGAGAGTGCGGTTGAGAATTGAGTCGCGCAAGGTGTTGCTCACCCCTTCAAGATTGTCTGCGATGTATCCCTGTGGAAAGACATGGTGATCGTCGATCTTTTCTTCCTGGATGAGATTCACGGTGATCCTCTTGCCAGTGTGGAAATCCCGGGCCTGGTTCCTAAGAATCAGCCCAATACATCCACGATAGATGGCACGCTGCCGGGGAGTGACTTGGCGCAAAATATCCGGGTCAAATGTAAAATCTTCCACCACTTGCGGCGGGGCACCACCCGCCGACCACTTCGTCATGTCACCGAAATCCCTGGCAGCCTTGCTGTTTTGAGCGCTGTCGTAGGACTGGGCAAAGACCGCACACCAGAACCACCGCTTGATCTTGTCTCGATTCGCGCCAACGGCCGGGCCCGTGATTCCACCTGCGTTGGCACAGATCGCAGCCAGCGGGACTGCGAGAGTCACATAGGGCATCCATTGGGGGAGGACGATTCCGCAGTCATCCCTAAGCATCTGGTAACCTTCCGCAAAGCCCTTGATGATCTCATCCCACCCATCACGGATTTGGGAAACCTCCATTTTTAAGACATCTCCGCGTTTGCAGGAAGGGGCGGTTTTCGCAGTGAAGAG
>JBDNGG010000049.1:0-2644 GCA_041689405.1 Terrimicrobiaceae bacterium
CCGACGAACTCATACGTCATGAGCTCAAAGCTCCCTTCAGAATAAACATTCTGAGGTCGAATGAGCCGACCCAGAACATCTGGCTCGCCGCCACATTGCGCGCACGGGCAGGCACGGCGCATCATTTCAAGAGGCACATAGGATTCCTGACCATCACTCCACGCGACGGCAAGTTCACTTCCGATTTTTTGCACCGTCTGCGGCAGCAGGATTTCTGTCATGTCTGGGAATCCTACTTATCACCCGCCGAAACTTCAATACTCGGTATCGTCCCGTCTGGCGCAGTCAGATTGAGAGCCCGGGTCAGAAACGCATAAATCGCTGATTGCTCGAGGATCGCCATATTCAGCGGTTTTCCAGCGCCGTGGCCCGCACCGGTTTCATGACGAAGCAAGTAGGTTCCCTCGCCAGCGAGAGCCTGGATGGTTGCGATGAATTTGAACGCATGGGCAGGCACCACGCGATCATCGCCATCTGCCGTAGTCACCAGTAGACTCGGATAGATTTTCCCTGCAGTCACGTTGTGCAGGGGACTGTAGGCTTTCAACCAGGCAAACTGCTCCCGATCCGACTCCGCGTTTCCGTATTCAACGGTCCAGAACCTTCCCGTCCCAAACCGATGAAACCGTAGCATATCGGCCACTGGCACCTGCGACACCACCGCGCCGAACAACTCGGGACGCTGAAGCATCGACACAAGCACGAGCAACCCACCATTGCTTCCCCCCTCGATCGCAAGCTTTTCCGGCGACGTGATTTTCTCCGCGATTAATTGCTCTGCCGCTGCCGCGAAGTCGTCGAATCCGGTCTGTCGCGCCCCCAGCCGCGCAGCTTCATGCCACGCAGTCCCGTATTCGCCACCACCGCGAATATTCGCCACGGCATACACCCCACCTGCTTCCAGCCAGGGAATCAGGAAAGGATTGAAGGAGGGCTCCAGGCTGACACCGAATCCGCCATAGCCATAGAGGATGGTTGGATTCGCTCCATTGCGCTCCATGCCTTTGCGCGCAGTGATAAAAACCGGGACTGAGTTCCCACCGCGGTCGACGAAGATTTGGCGGGTTTCATACGACGATGGGTTAAATTTTACCGCGGAGCGATGATACTCCACCGCCCCACCCGTTACCATATTGAGCCGGAAAATAATTCCTGGCACGGTGTATGAGGTGAACAAAAAATAGAGATCCCTATCCTCGGGGCGAGCACTGATTGCGCCCACTGTCCCTTTGGTGGGCAAGGCCACCTCCGAGACAAGTGAACCGTCGAGCATCCGGATTTCCAAAACGCTGTGGACATCGCGTGTCGAGAGCGCGACCAGCTTTCCATCTACTAACGAGACTTCCTTGAGCAGGTCGGAGGATTGTGGGATGACATCCTCCAGCCGCGCAGATGCACCGGCACCAGCCTCAACTTCAGCGAGTCTCCTGCGAGGCGCGTCGAGGTCGGTGTAAACATAGAACGTCGAGCCCACATTCGCCACGACCGAGAACTCGGCCACCCCGGACGGAAAAAGGATCGTCCAGCCGCCTTGCGCCGCCACGTTGCCCATTTCAATCTCCCGGAAGAGGATCCCGTTCCGTGGGTCAGTGCCAACGACTTGATACACAAGCAAATATTTTCCGTCCTCGCTCACCGCCGGATACAGCGCAACCTCGGGGTTTTCCGAATCGGAAAAAATAGCCACATCCTTTGCAGGGTCGATGCCCAGCTGGTGCCAATAGAGAGTATTATTTTGCCGGGAATTCGGGTCCGGATAGCGGTTATACCAGAATCCACTATTATCTGGCGCCCAGGCAATGGCACTGAACCGCATCTCCGGAAGGATGTCCGGCAGGTCTTTCCCGGATTCCACATCGCGCACATACACCGTTTGATTATCACTGCCGCCCGCCGATTTTCCATAGGCAACCAACGTGCCGTCCTGCGTGAAATCCAATAGCGAGAGGGAAATCGATCCATCCTCACTGAACGTGTTGGGATCAATCAGGACCTCGGGCTCGCCACCCATCCCGAGTTGCTTGAATACGACCATGTGCGCCTGCAGACCGGTATTCCGATGCGTGATGACAAATTGTCCATACCGCGCGGGGACGGATTGCCGGGGATAATTGATCAGTTCCGAGAGGCGAGCATTATAGACGGCAGCGATATCGCCCGGAATCCACGCCGCCGACTTATTATTTTGCCACTCGATGAACTCCTTCACATCCGGCGAGCCCTCGTGCTCGAGCCAGCGAAAGGGATCAGCAACTTGCTGGCCAAAAAAATCATCCGCAGCATCGCATTGTAGCCATGGCGGCGCGGCGGAAGTGAGAGAAATCATAGAGATTACCATTATGCTAAAGATTGCCGTGCGCGACACCAGGATAATCTACGAGATTACTGAGCAGGAGCAAATGTGAATTCCATGGCCCTCATTATTCTGCTGCAGTGTGGGAGGTCAGTATGCATGGCACTAAGTTAAAGAGGGTTTGGGACGATTCCGGGTCATGGCGGAGGGGGTGGGATTCGAACCCACGGAACCTTTCGGTTCACCGGTTTTCAAGACCGGCGCAATCGACCACTCTACCACCCCTCCATGGAACTGGTTTAAAAAACCGACCCGTGAAATACTCATACGCATGTGCCATGGTAATTGCCA
>JBDNGG010000050.1:0-9323 GCA_041689405.1 Terrimicrobiaceae bacterium
CCTCTTCGCCAAACTCAACGAAATGGAGATCGTTTTCCCGGGAACCGAGCTCATTTTGCACTACCAATTGGTCGGCTCAAATCCCGATCAAAACTCCCAAAAGTGTGTCGCTTCCACTTCACAGAGGTAAGGAGTTCTGAGATTGTGGAATTTTATGCAAATGGGGCTGAGGAGTTTCTGTCTGACCATCCGCTCGATGTTGAAGGCGCGGACGCCTACATCCAATATACCCCGCTCGGAGTGCTTGTCGGTGTGATGCCGTGGAACTTTCCATTCTATCAAGTGGTGCGATTCATTGTTCCGAACATGATGGCCGGAAATACCACAATCGTCCGCCACGCAAGTATCGTCCCTCAGTGCGCGGAAAAGATCGGCTTCCTCCTGCAGGAATGCGAACTTCCCGCGGGAGTCTTCACGAACCTGCTGATTCCCCACGAACTACTGGAGCCGCTGATCGCGCACAAACACGTCCGTGGGGTCTCTCTCACCGGTAGTGAGGGCGCGGGCAGCTCAGTTGCTGCACTGGCTGGCAAGAATTTGAAGCCGACCGTTCTCGAACTCGGAGGGAATGATGCCTTCATCGTGCTGGAAGATGCAGATTTGGAAAACACTATCGAAATGGCTATCAAGGGCCGGATGGCCAACACGGGCCAATCCTGTGTCGCATCCAAACGATTCATCGTCGTCGAGAAGGTCGCGGAGGCGTTCCTGGCCGGATTGAAGACGGGGATGGAATCAATGAAGCTCGGAGATCCGATGAGCCCTGATACTGATGTGGGACCGCTGTCCTCCGAAAGTGCCGCGAAGAAACTCGATGAGCAAGTTCAGGCTACGGTCAAGGCGGGCGCAACGGTGGTCTTCGGGGGCGGGAGGCCTGATCGAGAGGGAGCGTATTTCAATCCCACGATCCTCACCGATGTCACGCCCGAGATGCCGAGTTACGACCAAGAGCTCTTCGGACCGGTTGCCACGGTGTATGTGGTAAAAGACGAGGCTGAAGCAGTCAGTTTGGCGAATGATTCGTCCTATGGGCTGGGAGGCTCGGTCTATACCCGCGATCCAAAGCGCGCCCGAGCTGTTGCGGAATCCGTTGATACCGGGATGATGTTCGTCAACCAACCCACGAATTCGCAAGCGGAGCTACCCTTTGGCGGCATCAAGAACTCCGGATATGGCCGGGAACTCTCGAAGCTCGGCATCATGGAGTTTGTGAACAAGAAACTCATCCATCTTGGCGAGGCTTGAGCCCGATTCGCCCATCCACCATTTCACTCTCCACAAACACAACAATTATGAATCAAGAAACTCTATCAACCTCCAATCGTGCTTCAGGTGCTATCCTGGGTGCTTTCATCGGCGACGCCCTTGGCTTGGGGCCCCATTGGTATTATGATCTCGACGAATTGCGGAAGGACTTCGGCCCGTGGATCGGTGGTTACACCACACCCAAACCCGCCCACCGCTATCATGCCGGCATGCAAGCGGGAGATCTTTCGCAGGCCGGGCTGATCATGCTGGAACTGCTGCGCTCGCTGGCCGAATGCGATGGATACGAAGCCGGGGATTTCACGCGCAGGCTAGACGACAAAATTCTTGCGAAGTTTGATGGCAACCCCTTTCACGGCCCTGGGGGTTACACCAATCATTCGATCCGTCAGACTTGGCAGGCGCGCACGCAGGATGGCAAGGAGTGGGGTAAGGCCGGCGGAAATGCGGATACCTCGGAAGCTGCCGAGCGCGTCAGTCTGCTGGCGGCCTTCTTTGCGGCCGACCCCTGTGTCGCAGCTCGACATGCCTACGAAAACGCCAAGCTCACGCAGACCGATCCGCTGGTTCTTCAACACAGCGTCGCCTTTGCCAGCGTGATCGCATCGATCATCCGCGGCGAGGCTTTCGACAGTAAACTCTCTGACAAGCTGATGAAGCTGGTGGAGTCCGGCGAGATTCCCTTCACCGCGCCCAGCTCCATCGCAGCCAGCAAGCGCACGCCGGGTCGGGACCCTTTCGGTTTCGCTTCGCCCGATGCACTGCTCCTGCCTTCGTGGGTCGCGCAGGCTGCCAAGGATCCGGGGACGCAGTTTGAGCCAGCGTGGAAAGTCTCGCTCGTTTATGGTATGTCGTGCGCAATTACCTCTGTCTTGCCTTGCGCCTATTACCTCTCGGCACGATTTCCCGATGACTTTGAAAGCGCCGTGCTTCACGCCATCAATGGCGGCGGGCAAAACATGTCGCGGGCCTGCCTCACAGGGGCACTCGTCGGGGCTCAGGTGGGACTGTCTGGCATACCGTCCCGTTTCATCGATGGGCTTGCGGACGGTGCGGAGATTCTGGCCCTCGCAAAGCAGATCACCGAAGCCCACGAAAAACTAACCAAACAAGATTAATTATGAGCGAAGAACCGATTAAAGTTTACGGATTCGGAACACAGGCAAAGGACAAGGATCTCATCCCCGTCGTCTTCAATCGGAAAAAAGGCGAAGTCGCATTTAAGGTCACCCACTGCGGCGTCTGCCACTCGGATCTTCACCAAGTCCGCAATGATTGGTCCAACACGCAATACCCATGCGTCCCCGGCCACGAGGTCGTCGGAACTGTCACAGCTATCGGCGAGGGCGTGAGCAAGGTGAAGGTTGGCGACGTCGTCGGAGTCGGCTGCATTATCGATAGCTGTCAGGAATGCAACTATTGCGAAGCCAGTGAGGAAAATTACTGCCAGGGCGAAAAGGGCGCAACCCTGACCTACAACGGGCCTATGAAGCCGGATGGCACCAACACCTACGGCGGCTATTCTACCGATCTCATCGCTCGCGAGGAATTCATCCTTAAAATTCCTAAGAAAATTGATCCCGAATACGCCGGCCCCATCATGTGCGCAGGCATCACCGTCTATTCACCAATGAAACACTGGGATCTCAAGGAAGGCCAGACGCTCGGAATCGCCGGCATCGGCGGTCTCGGACACATGGCCGTCCAGATCGGCAAAGCCCTCGGCGCGAAGGTCGTCGCGTTCACCCGCGATGGCAGCAAGGATGATGAAATCCTCAAAATGGGCGCGGACAAGGTGATCGTCTCCACGGACGATGATCAGATGAAAGCGGCCGCGGGATCGCTAGGGGGCCGTCGAAAAAGCGCTGCTGGCCTTGGAGCATACCTTCGGTGCTTTCGACAGTGTGTTGCAATGGCATGGGGCAAATGCCCGCCAGCAATGGTGCCTCAAGCAGGAGACCTTTTATCGTTCGCAGCAGCTTTGCGACGGCACGGTGGAGCGAGCGGAACTGGCGGCAGTCCGCACACATCCGCTGAAGAGTGACGAGGTGCTCCCGCTTTGCCGATATCTGCTTCGTTAGCTTATCTTGCAAGCCAGTCCTCGATCTCTTCCAGCGTTTTACCTTTGGTCTCCGGGATCCATTTCCAGATATAGATGAGCGCCACGATTGAGATGACGCCGAACATCCAAAAGACGCGGTATTCGTAGGTGCGCAACAGCCAGGGGAAAAACTGGGAGACGCCGAAGTTCGCCAGCCAGAGCAGGACAACGCAGGCGCTGGCAGCATGAGCACGCACACGGTTGGGAAAAATCTCGCCAAGCACAGTCCAGACGAGCGGCCCCATACCAATCGAAAAGCCGCCCACATAAACCAGCACCCAGACCAGCATCATTCGCGGATCCCCGTCACCGCCAGCGGAATAGGCCGCTCCCAGTGCGAAGAGACCGAGGGCCATACAAGCCGAGGAGACGAGCAGCAGGCGACGGCGGCCGACCCGGTCAACGAGGAGAAGCGCCACCACCGTAAACACGAGCATGACAACCCCAATGACCACTGAGTGCCCGATGGCCGCTGCCGCGTCGAGTCCGGCCGAGGTGAAAATGCGAGGCGCGTAATACATTACGATATTGATGCCAGTGATCTGCTGCAGGATGGCCAGACCTGCGCCGATGAGAAAGATCCGACGCACGGGCGAACGGACGCAGTCCATAAATCGTCCGGTGTGAGCATCCTCCGGCACCGGTTGATCCAACGGTTTCTCCAATCCGAGGCGGGCCAGCACGGCGTCCGCCTTGCCATGCTCTCCGCGCAGCCGGAGCCAGCGAGGGGATTCTGGAATTCCGAATACCAGAAGAAAAAAGAGAACCGCCGGGACGGCTTCGGATGCGAACATCCAGCGCCAGGCCGAAGCAATACGCCACGCCTCGTCCCCTGCGGAGGCAAGTTGCGCATTGACGATGTAAACGACCACCATGCCGACCAGGATGGCGATCTGATTGAGCGTCGTGAGAGCACCGCGCATCCGGGCCGGTGCAATTTCCGAGATATAGACAGGCGTGAGCATCGAGGCCGCCCCGACACCGAGGCCGCCGAGGACGCGCGCGAGGACCAGTTCACCCGCGCTTCCAGCCAGACCCGACCAGACAGCCGAGACAAAAAACAAGAACGCACAGACGAGCATCGTGCGTTTGCGCCCGATCGCGTCGCCCAACCATCCCGCGCCCCAGGCGCCCATTACGCAGCCGATGAGCGCGCTGGAAACCGTCCAGCCGAGCGCGAAGTCGCCTAGGTCGAATCGGGTTTGCAGAAGGTCCACCGTCCCGGCGATGACAGCCGTGTCATACCCGAAAAGCAGCCCTCCAAGTGCTGCTACGATGCTGGCGTGGAAGATCAAAAACCGGGACTCGGTGCGGGGGGTGTTCATTGGGGGCGGAGAATTGAAAAGGTTAGATTGGAGAAACCGGGGCATCCAGCCATGGAAGCAACCTCCCCATAGAGATAGGTTGAAGGAAACTCTCTCTCCCACGGGCGGCCGTTTTGAAATAGTCCGTGCAATCCTGCGCAGCCGAAGAGCAATGCCCCGGGACTCAGAGCCTCGGTGAGAACTTGCCGCCCCCGCTCTTCGTTGAACACCGCGATCTGGAAGCGCCCGGGCTCCGGCAGATTGGTTCCGCAGCCCACCAGCCCATCTCCGGCATCGTGCAGATGAATCATCACACCACTCTCCGAGATGAGCGCCAGGCGATCCCAATCGTCCTTTGCAAGGCCGTGTGCCCGTCGTTCTGCCGCAAAAAATTCATCAGCGGGGAAGCGCTGCCCATCGCTCTCCACCCATGCGATTTGGCGCGGGGCGGGGCCGGAACAAGTAAACGCCTTGCCGGTCGGCGCATGCGCGTGCAGTGCAAGCGATTCCCACTTGCCTTCACGGAGCGCAAAGACCGCGACGTCCCCGCCGGACGGAACCGCATATCCTTCGTCACATCCGGCATCGCGCGCGGTCGCACCTCCTGCCATCGGAATCGCGGCAACTTCAGGCGGCAAGTCGGCGAGAAACTTTTCCATCCCTGTCCCACGACGGAAAATCACAATCCACGCCGTGGTATGCGGCGTGCAAGCGCGCATCCATTCAGCGGTTTCATCGAAGCTGCCGCCGAAGGCTTGACCGGGAAACGCGGAAAAACGAGCAGGCTCGACTGCCAGATGCGATGCCCACGCGAAACATCCCGCCGGCACTTGCCCGCCCTCCGGCGGCACGGTGAAAAGGTCCATGGTGCGATTATGCGTTCTTGAGGCGAATCATCACGACGGTGCACTCGACGCCGTCGGGGCTGATGAATTCGTATTCGCCAAAACTCGCCGGCACGAGACAGGCCTGCAAAAAATCCAGCGAGGTCTCCAGTGACGGATCGCTCAAAGAGCGGATGATGACTTTCTTGCCTACTGTGAGTGTAGGAATTTGAAGAAAGCGTCCGTCGGTGCTGTGCCGCATCGGTTTGGTAAACACGAACCGCTCGATGTGGAACGGCATCTCACGAATCGAGGTGAAGCGGTCCATGCGGGTATCGCCGTCACCGTGGACGACGACCGGCCGGGCACGCAGATTTTCCTGCACGTATTTTTCGCGCCGCCACTTGTTATTGCGAAACGAGTGGTCGATGTGCATCCGCATCGGCGGCGCAGTCATCGACTTCGCTTTGTCGTCCCAGGTATTGCGGGCGAAGTCGTAGGTGAAAAATGAATATTCCGTGCCCGCGACGCTGGGGCCCGTGTCCATTTCCAGGATCATCTGGTTGCCGCCGTGACCATGCTCGGTGCCGGGCGGGATGAGGAAAAGATCACCGACATTGGTGGCCCAGCGCTTGACGAACTTCTGCCAGTCGAACGGAATTTTGTTATTCGACTCACGACAGAGGCGCTCGTATTCCTCGAGGTCGGCCTCTTCGAGAAAGCCCATCATCGTGCCTGCGTCGTGATAGGCCTCGACGATGTAGTAGGTCTCGTAGCGCCCTAGAGGCTCGTTAAAGTTGCGCTTGTTGTAATCGGTATCCGGATGATTGTGGATCGGCATGCTGCCGCGTTCGTAGGGCACGGGCTCGGCGAAATAACCATCATCGAGCCAGACCTGAAGCGGGAGCAGGTCGGGATAGGTTTCGTGAATGAGCTTGCCGACTATTTCGACCGGGCGCTGCATGATGTTTTGGCACGGCATGTTAAGCAACGCGCCGCCATCCAGACCGGGGTCGATGAGTATGCTCAACTCAATGCCGGCCAATTCGTTCCATGCCATATTTTCCAGACCGGGAATCGGATCGTAGATCTCTTTGAACCGGTAGGATCCCCACGGGCCGGGTTGCGTGATTTTGACCTGCTTGATCGGCCGCTTCACCAACTCGTCGATGATCGTCTCGTAGGTCGCCTTGGGCACGAGCTTGAGGGCATCGCTCTGCACTGCGTCGATGTAAAAATCCATCCGCGGGAACACCGCCTTCTTCTGACGCAACAACAAGTAAAAATCGCAGTAGTAATACTGCTTCCAGAAATACTCGGCGTCCGCTTTGTCACTCTCAAACGGCACCAGTTCGCCGCCCCACATCTGCCATAGCAAGGGTTGCATGGTGAAATCGGCATACGCCACCAGCCCGGCATGATCTGCCAGCGCAGGAGCTGCCGCTCCCGGCCCAAGCACGATTTGCAGTTCACCATCGACAACGCCAGCGACTTTTGCTGCCAGGGCCTGGACCGAATCTGCATCGAGCACATCGGCGAGTGTGCCATCCTTGTTCACCCAGCCGAATGAAGGATCGTCGGTCACATAAGTCTTCCGATAGTCCGCGATGCTGGACCGGTAAAGCGAAGCCGTGGAGTGAAAAACCGGGCGGACACCCTCTGAGGCACAGGCGGATTCCAACCCGGCTCGCAGCGATCCCCAATCGACTCCATACCATCCATCTACCAGCAACACGCCGGGAGATTTGCTCTTCGCAGATCGGATCAGTGCCGTGCACGCAGCCTGTGAGCCGACAGTGATCGTTGATCGGAGTGGGTCGTCGAGAGGAATGATATTCTCGGCATTCTTGCGGTATTCGTAGAGGGGCATAAGCGGAAGGGGATGAAACTTAACCATAGACAGGTGCCACGCGAAATTGAAACTCCCGATGCTTGTCATTTCGCCCGAAGTGGTGGTAAATTTTCACACATCCCCATGATTCCCTCCCTCGCGTTTCCGCTGGATTCCATGCCTGAGCTCGTACAGTGCGGCCTTTGCACGCACGGTGCACGGGCTGTGGAGACGTTTTGTCAGCGTGGCCTTTGGAGCCTGCACGTCTATCACTATACGGGGCAAATTCAATTCCGCAGCCGCGCGTATGCGGTGCATCCAGGCTGGGCAAGTCTGCTGCCGCCGGACGAGAACGTGACATGGGAATTCCCGCCGCACGCGCCGCACTACTATGCCCATTTCCGCGTTCGCAAACCGAAGACTGTCGGAATCCGCGCCCCATTGCTCCAAGCCCTGGGACCGCAGCGAGACCGGTTCGATCTGGCCATTGGCGAAATGGTTCGGTTTTTTCCCGAGCCAGGCACGCGCGCTCACGTCCGGCTGTGGGACCTCCTCCACCGCTACGCCGCCACAGCCGAGTCCGGTGCGCCCGGCGAAAGCCTGCATCCCGCCGTGCAAATCGCGGTAAGCATTATCCGCAACAGCCCATCTGAACGCATTTGGGTCTCCGACATCGCCCGCCAGATGGGCGTCTCACACAACCACCTCACGTTGTTATTCCAGAAACACCTTGGCTGCGGTGTGCGCGAATACATTCGCCGGGAGCGAATCGATCGCGCGTGCATCCAATTGCGCAAAACGCAGATACCAGTCAAAGCCATCGCCGCCGAGTGTGGATTTCCCGACCTCCAATATTTCAACAAAATCATCCGCACCGTGACGGGTCAGAGCCCGACTGCCTTACGAAAGCAGCAAGGGTAATCGCCATCGGTTGCCTATAGACCTATCGCCACCTGCCCGAGTATAAGCTTTCTGCTATTATCCCATAATCCCATGCCAGACTCAGTAGTGTTCGGCATGCTTTTTGATGGGGGATTGAGTAATTAATTTTTACGCAAAAAAACACCTGTGCTTTGTTATACACCCTGCTTTGTTAGGTGTGTGCCATCTACCAAAAACATCATTTCTGAAGGTATATTCACCAGGAACATTTGGAGTATTAAAAGTTATCCAGCGAGTTTCTCGTGGCCCGCAACCAATAGCAATAGCGGGCATAGTTTCTTCATAAAAAGTTAGAATAACTGGATCATCAATCCGAGAGGTAAGAGCTAAAGTTATTTACTCTCCCGCAGAAACTGTAAACTCAGCTGGATAAAATCCGTCTTCCATCCCTAATATTTTAATTGCTCCTTCTGGAATCTGATCTTCTGTACTCACAATTGATTGACTAGGAACAGGCAAAGATAAACGAACACTTTCCACCCGCTGACTATTATTACTTTCAGGAGTAGCAACATCCGGATTGTTTGGTGTGGAGTTATTGTTTCCCTGGCTATCAATTATATTATCATCAATCACTAAATTACCATCACCAGGCGCATTATTAATTATCTGTCTATCGTCTGATTTCTGAAAAATGTTAAATTTAATACTACCCTTAGAAGAGAAAAAAATAAAAGCCAAAATTATAACTAATAAAAATAATATACCCTCAATAATAAGTAAAATACGGGCCTTCTTTTTCTTATCTCTATCCTCTTCAGATACTAGCTCATCTTCCTGATTATAGTTTTGGTTATTAAATTGCTCTTCTTTTTTTTCCATATAATTATTTAAAATTGATTTTTTTTATCACTTACTAAACAAATTTTACTAATATTTTATTACCACGGATAGGAAGTCACTACCTTAAAAATCATAAATATAAACTAATATTATTATTATAGCATAAAAATAAAGCAAAAAAAGCTTAATCATTATTCTTATTATTATATTATTCTTTGTTAAACAAAACAAAGCTATATTTATAATATACCACATGTATAGACTTACATACA
>JBDNGG010000051.1:0-7680 GCA_041689405.1 Terrimicrobiaceae bacterium
AAGGATCATAGCCCGAGGGTGGGTTGATAGCTCCATTCGGGCTCTGCCTCTCGTTCGAGTTGGAAGCGGACACCCACTCCGAGAAGCCGGACGGGATTGGGGTTTCGACGGAAGGCCGCTGCGAGGAGGTCTAAAAACGTCCCCGTGTCCGGGGTTACCGTGGCGCGTTGACAACTCGTGCGTGTGAAATCAGAAAACTTAACCTTCACGAACGCCTCTCGGATCGCCCGGTCAGAAGCCTTCGTCTGAATTTCTGCGAGGAGTTCGGGGACCATTCCCGCGAGGGCGGCGCGGCAGGCCTCCAGCGACTTCAGATTTTCAGGCAGTGTATTTTCAATGCTGAGCGACTTACGAATCCGGTGCGGTTGGACTTCGCGATCATCCTCGCCGCGGCACAAATGATACATCTCCTCGCCCCAGCTTCCAAAGCGGAGCCTGAGATCGGGAAGGGTGAGTTGTTGGAGGTCACCGCAGGTTGCAATCCCCGCCGCCGTGAGCTTGTCCGCAGTTTTGGGTCCAACGCCCCAGAGTTTGCGCACTGGCAGGTCGCGCATGAAGTCGGGCACCTGATCGGGGGTGATGGCAAATTGTCCGTCGGGTTTTCGCCAGTCGCTCGCGATTTTCGCGAGCATCTTGTTGGCAGCGACGCCTGCGCTTGCCGTGAGGCCGGTTTCATCCCGAATGCGTTTGCGCAGTTCGCGCGCGAGATCCCATGCGTAGCGGTCGATCGCAGTGACATCCAGGAACGCCTCGTCAAGAGAGAGCGGTTCCACGAGAGGCGTGACGTCGTGCATGAGGCGGCGGATGCGTTGCGATTCCGCGCGATAGAGATCAAACCGGACAGGGAGAAAAACCAAATGCGGACACTGCTCTCTCGCCTTGAACCCGGGCATCGCGGAGTGGATGCCAAATTTTCTCGCCTCATAATTGCAGGTTGTTACTACGCCCCGGCGACTTCCGCCCCCCACTGCAATGGGCTGGTTGCGCAGTTCGGGTCGTTCCCGCATCTCGACCGCTGCATAAAAGCAGTCCATGTCGATATGGATAATCTTCCGCACCCGAACACGCAGGCTTGCGCCTAGGTTTCGTCAGCACCGAATACTTCGCCGCGTGCGAGGGACTGCATGCGCCAACGATGAAGCATGATGATTCCAAGCATGATTTTTGCTGCCATCACACTGACGGCAATGGCTAGGATGAGTCTCTCTTTTTTGGCTTTGGATAGTGGCATGGTACTCCTAGCTTCGGCGTGTCGCGTCGGTATTGCAAGCGGATGCAGAGACTTCTTTTTGCTTCCGGAGAAATCCCGGCTTGTCGTGCATGACATCCAAAACGTATCGTTCTTCAAACATGTCATACGAATCGCACGATGTGGATTTTTTCTCCCGCCTCTACCGTTTTGCCTGGATCCTCCTGATGAGGGAAGATGTCGCCCGTAAGGTCGTGATGGATGCGCTGGCGGAGATCCATGTGCGAGACAGCCATTCACATGAGGATATCGAACGCAAGCAGGCCCGTGGCTTTCAGGTCGTCCGCCAGCGCGCGCTAAAGGTCGCTGTCATCCCGTTTGAGTCGTTGAAAGGGGAATCTCGAGGGTGGCCCCCCGGGACGGATACTTGGTTGGTCGGAATGGACAGCGCAAGAGTCACAGAAGTCTTGCATCGGGTGGCAGAACCCGGACGGAGCGCGCTGGCGCTAGCGCTCTTGGATGCGGTGGATGTCGAGTCCATGCAGCGTATTCTGGGTTTATCCATTCTCCAACTTGCTGATGCTGTGGATGCTGCCCGTGGAGCGGTAGCTGAACATCTGGCGGCGAATGAGGGAGGCGGGTTATGAACGCGAAAATCGCCCGAGCGATTTTGCGCTGTCAGGGAGCGCATCAGATCCAGACGCCGGACCGCGTGACTCAATCCGCACTAAAGATGATAGCGAAGATGCCTGAGATTTCCGATGCCATCTCGGCTCAGGTCGCAGCAGATGCCGTAGCTCTCGAAAAAGTTTCAGTAGACGTGCCAGCAGATTTAATTGAAGCGATGACGGAGCTCTCCGAGCGCCTCAGCGAGCCGGTGAGACGCTCTGCCATCTCGATGAAAAACCCCGCATTTCTTGCGGTTGCTCTGGCATTCATGGCAATGATTGGTGTCGGTGTGTGGCTCCTGATGATCCGAATGGAGGGGTTCCCAGGCATGAAAGAAACGATCTCTCTCGCGGAACTCGGCAACCTTTCAGAGCCCTCGCAGTTCGAGCCATTGGATGCGCCGGCGGGAACATTAGGAGATTGGTTCGTAATGCAGGGATTCGATGGCTTCCGAGTGCCCACGGGCTTCGAAAGTTATCAAGTCGTCGGTGTTCGGATATTTGATTTCGAGGGTACGGCTGTAGCGATGGCGGTTGTGCCTGAGAATCGGGCTTTCTTTTATGTGTTCCCATCCCAGGCTCTGGGGATCCTGCCTGGTGCATCGGGGAATTGGCGGATCCTGGAATATGGAATGGAAGCCAAGCGATGGGCGATTGGAATTACACAGACGGGGGACTTTTGTTTTATGATCTCTTTTGAAGGGAATCGGGCGGCGATGGAAGAGTTTATCCGCAGAAGCGAGAGCCAATGATCGCGCCTGTGCTCGGGCTCGATGTTCCGTTTCCAGATTTTATGGAATGGTGATTGCCTTGCCGACGGAGCCGCTGCATACCATGCGCAGATTAATTCATGACGAAACCCAGTAATTTCCAATACCGAATCTGGTGGGCAGCTCTGACAGCAATTGCGTTTGCAGTCATTGGCGGTGCCGTTACCGGCGTCGGATGGCTTTCCGCGAAAGGGATCGGATTTCTGCAGCCCGTGTTACTGCCCATGGCAGTGGCTGGGATTTTGGCCTATTTGCTAGATCCTGTCGTGACGTGGCTTGCTTCGCGGCGGGTGCCGCGGACACTTGGTGTCGTGATTGTTTTCGCCGCATTTCTCCTGCTGGTAGCGGGGATTGCATTATGGATTATCCCGTCGATTCACCGGCAGAGCGTGACATTTGCAGAGAGTTTTCCGGAGTATACTCAGCGGGCACAAGCGCTTTTCACCAAAACTACGGAGCAGATGAAAATCTGGTCGCAAATGCCACTCCTCAAAGAAGACGAAAGCGCGGGCGAACTGAACGATGTCTTGCAGGGATACATCCTCACAGGAATTCAAGACGGAACGGTGTGGCTGAAAGACAAAGCACCCGAATTGCTGATCGGTGCGGGAAACTGGATCCTCCGTGGTATCGGAGGTGCATTTGGTGTTGTCGGGCTGTTGATCAGCATGGTCCTCGTGCCGATATTTTTGTTTTTTTTCCTTAAGGAGGGGCCAAATATTTCTGCTTCCTGGAGCAATTATCTCCCGCTGCGTGCTTCGCCATTAAAGAGCGAAATCGTGTCCCTCCTCAGTGAAATCAATAGCTATCTCATCAGCTTCTTCCGTGGCCAGTTACTGGTGAGCATGATCGATGGGTTGTTGATTGGCGTCGCCCTGCTGATCATGGGGATGGATTTCGCTGTCCTCATCGGACTCATGGTCGGAGTGCTCGGACTGATCCCTTACGCTGGAGTGATCATCTGCTGGATTCCCGCAGTAATTATTGCAATCGCTCAATGGGGGGATTGGACACATCCCATCATTGTGACGGCGATCTTTCTCGTGGTGAATAATCTGGACGGGATGGTGATCGCCCCTCGAATTGTCGGGGAGTCGGTGGGGTTGCATCCGCTGACCGTCATCGTCTCCGTACTCGTGTGGAGTATCGTTCTGGGTGGCTTGCTCGGCGCGCTACTTGCGGTGCCTCTGACTGCCACGTTGAAGGTTCTTCTCAAGCGCTATTTCTGGGACAAGCCATCCACGCAGCCTACCCACACGGATGCCGCCGGTTGATGTCAGATGGAAATGCCGGGTCAGAATTTCCCAGCGAAATTGAGAAACATGGGTAGCGTCTGGGAGGCAAACTTGTGCCATCGGCTTAACTTTGTCGCTCGGCTAATGGCAAATTTCTTGTCAATGTCGGGCGACTGTTGCGCGGCACTGGAGATGCGCTCGATGTAATTTGGCCCCCTACTGAGATGGGGTTCCACGGTTTCCCGCAGAAACCCAAGAATCAGCCTGCGAAGCTCCGTCTCCGCTTCGAAGTAGTCCCGACGATCGCCATCCACGTACACTGACTTTACAGCGCCCACTTCCCGTAACCAGCGCAGTCCTTGGCTGGCCGAGCCTTTACTAATTCCGAGCAAAGTTACCACCTGGTCCAGTGACAACGGCTCTGCCGTGCTGAATAAGAGCCCGAAAATTTCCCCGACGGATCGTGGCACGGATAAGGCCTTGGCGGTATTCACAAATAAGAGAATATTCTCCCGCTGAAAATCACTCAAGCTCGGGGCGGATTGCGTTTCCATAAATGGGATGTGTCGATATAGAATCCGGTGAATTCAAAGCGTTCAAGAAAAATTGAATCTAATCTAGACTCTCGGAGACAGGCCCGCCTTTCCCGGAATCGAGATTTCCTCACATCAATTGCGTCAACCGGCGGCTGATGACCAACCCGAGTCCGCTGCCTCCAAACTGTCTCGTTGTCGAAGAATCAGCTTGCGAGAACGGCCTAAACAGAAGTTCGATTTGCTGCTCACGAATACCTACGCCCGTGTCTTGGATGCGAATTTCCAGAAATTCCGCCTCACTCGAAATATCAGCAGGACATCGTTTCACGCTGATCTTAACGCGACCTGAAGCCGTAAACTTAATCGCATTGGAAAGCAGATTAAGCAGGATCTGCTTGAGTCTGATGGGGTCCGATGCGATCCACTCTGGCAGGGACTCGTCGATCTGGGTCTCGACTTCGAGACCCTTGGTGTGGGCGCCGGGCAGTTGAAGTTCGACGGAGTCTTTCAAGCAATTACGCACATGGGTGGGCTGGATCTCGATGTCCAATAGATCAGATTAAAAGTTCGAAAACTCGAGGATGTCGTGTAGCAGGTGGAGTAAGGCATCACCGCTGGAGTGGATCGTTTCGAGAGATTCGCGTTGCAAGGTCGCTAGCGGTGAATCAAGAAGGATATCTGTGAGCCGTAAAACGCATTGAGTGGAGTCCGGATTTCATGGCTCATCATGGCGAGGAAGCTGCTCTTGGCGGGGGTTAATCACCTCAATCGGAAAATTACCCTCAAACGTAAACCGTCTGATGCTCAATACATTCGGTTGTCCCCGTAATGCGTCGTCCAATCGATGAAAAATCAATGCCTTTGCCTGGTTGTGGTCAGGGTCGTCGTCAATGATCGGATCGGTGTGAAGTCCAGCGGGCACTGCCTGTGCCGCCTTCGATGCAATTGCATCCGCCCGGGTATGAGACTGATCAACGGCAATTAGGCGGATGACCAAAATCAATAAAAACAAGATGAGGATCAACACGGCAAATAAAAGACGCCCCCCAGCAGGGCCTCGTATACTGGAGTGTATTCTGGTTTCTTGCTTGCTGGTGTAGCGCGGAGTGGAGCCGTCACTCCCCATGATTTGTTTGGTAAACGGGGGAACGTGCTTGTTCAGCAGCGAGGCGTCAATGTCCTAACAGGAAAAGATTCGTTGATTCCGTTTGTGTGCGGAGGGAGGACATCTGCCGGTCTCAATCCAAGGCTTGAATCGCAGCCTGTGCGTCTTCAAGCGAGGCAATATTCGATATGGAAAACACGCGCGTTCCCCTCCGGATTCTGTTCAGTAATCCGGCAAGAATTCCGCCTGGACCAATTTCAAGGAAGAGGTCGCAGTGCGAATGGTCCAGCAAATACTCGATGCTTTCCGTCCATCGCACGGTCCCCGTCACTTGGTCCGCAAGCGTGCGGCGGATATCCTCCGGGGTATTAACCGGAATCGCGTCCACGTTGCAGACGACCGGCACCACAGGAGATTGCATCGGAGTGTCTGCCAGCACATCGCCAAGACACAGGTAAGCGGATTCCATCAATCGCGAGTGGAATGCCCCGGCGACGTTTAATTCCATTGCTTTCCGGGCTCCGTATTCTCTGGCCAGCGACACCGCCAGTGCGACCTTTGAAGACTCTCCGGAAATTACGACCTGTCCAGGGCAGTTCAGGTTCGCGATGTCGACCTCGGTGGCGGCAGCGAGATTGCGCACGGCGTTTTCATCGGCACCGATCACCGCAGCCATGCCGCCCTCGGTGGATTCGCAAGCGTCCTGCATGGCTTTGCCCCGCTTCGCTACCAAATCAAGGCCCGTGGAAAAATCAAAGGTTCCCGCTGCCGCGTGCGCCGTAAATTCGCCCAGGGACAATCCTGCTGCTGCCATCACATTCAGATCGGGCATCTTTTCGCGTAATGCGGCAAGGCATGCGATGCCATGCACGTACAACGCAGGCTGACAGATGGACGTCTTGGTTAGTTCTTCCACGGGCCCGTCAAACATGATGCTGGTGAGGGGAAATCCCAATTGAGCGTCCGCTTGGTTAAAGACAGATCGTGCAGCGGGTGAAGATTCATGGAGGTCTTTTCCCATGCCCACGGACTGGGCTCCCTGACCGGCGAACAATAGAGCGATCTTGTGATTAATCATTGATTTAGTGTTTCCAGCATAGCCAATCTTCGGGCTGCGATGCCAAGCAATTCGGCAGCTCTGGAAATCGACTCATCCAGCGGAAGCGGCACCGGAGACAAAGGCATCACTCGATCAAAGGTTCCAAGCAATGCTTCCTCATCTGCAATGCGTCCGCCAATCGCCACCACCCGTTTCCCGAAGCGGCGACCCATGACAGCCAACGCTCCGGGGCCCTTGCCATCCAGGGTTTGATGGTCGAGGCTGCCTTCTGCCGTAACAACGAGATCGCACGCCGTCACCCGTGCTTCGAGATCGGTGAGGCTGGCAATAACATCAAACCCGGAAGCCATTGTTGCTCCGCAGAACGCGACGAGTCCAAACCCCAAGCCGCCGGCAGCCCCTGACCCGGAAGCGTCGACTGCTGTTACGCCGAGGTCCCTTTCCACTATCAAGGCAAGATGCGCGACGGCCGCATCCAAGCGATCCACATCTTCGGGAATCACGCCCTTTTGTGGGCCGAAGATTCGGGTTGCCCCCCGAGGGCCGGTCAGCGGATTGGTCACATCCGATAGCGCTTCGAACGCGACGGAGAATTGGCACGGAGGCCTGATGACATTGCGGATGGCCAAAAATTCCGATGGCACCGGCCGGATCAGGTTTCCTTTATCATCGAAAAATTGAAACCCGAGTGCTGCCGCCATACCGACACCTGCATCGTTGGTCGCGCTGCCGCCGAGTCCGACCAGGATCTTAGATGCGCCATGCTGGATGGCTGCCAGAATTAGCTCGCCAGTGCCAATGGTTGAACTCACCCAGGGCGCTCGATCCTGCGACGCAACCCTCCAATACCCGGAGGCTTCAGCAGCTTCGATCACGGCAAGATGTGATTTTTTAACCCATCCAAAACCAGCCAGGATTTCTCTTCCAAGAGGATCGTGAGCGGGGCAGGGGATCACTACTCCACCCAGGGCATCGCATATTACACGCATCGTGCCCTCGCCGCCGTCGGCCAAGGGTTGGATGTCGATGTCCGCATGGGGGATCACCGACTGCATACCCTCGGCGATCACCTCTGCGGCTTCGGATGCGGTCAGCGAGGATTTGAATTTGTCAGGGG
>JBDNGG010000052.1:0-3393 GCA_041689405.1 Terrimicrobiaceae bacterium
CCCAGTCGGCAATCTGCTGGGGCCGTTGCTCGGGCCGCACACGCAGCGCCCAATCAACGGCTGTAAGGAACTGCCCGTCATATTCGGCGGGTTCGCGATTGGATAACCAGACAAAGTCATCGTCCATGATCCGATCCGATGCGACAGGCGGCTTCTCGCCCGTGATGGCCCGGCACATCACTGCCGCGACCGCATACATATCCGTCCACGGCCCCATCCGACCTTTCGTCTGGTATTGCTCCGCCGGAGAATATCCATGGGTAACGATGCTTGTCATCGTCATCGTAGCACCGACCGCTTGACGTGCAGAACCGAAATCAATGAGCACCGGATTCCCCCGACTATCAAAGAGAATGTTCTCCGGTTTGATATCCCGGTGAAGCAATCCGGCAGCGTGAACCTCCTGCAAGCCATCAAGAAGCGGGCTCATAACCCGCATGAGGGATTCCTGATCCGGTTCGCGCCCGATTCTCCGCAGTCGGGTCTCGTAGCTCTCGCCTTCAAGACGATCCATGACGAGATACACAGTGCCATTCGCTTCGATGAGTCGATTGACGGCGACAATATTTGGATGCCGAAATCCCGCCAGTATCCGCGCCTCCTCAACAAACCGCTCACGGGCCCATTGCCAACTTTCCTCATGCGACGGCCCCATCGCCACGACCGTGCTCCCGTCGATCCGGGTGGCGATGGTATCCGGCAGGAGTTCTTTGATCGCCATCTGCCGTCCAAGCGTCCGGTCGTTAGCCAAATACGTGATCCCAAACCCGCCTTTCCCAAGGACGCCTTGGATCTCGTAGTTTTCGATACGGCATCCGGTGGGGAGAGCGAGGCGGTGCGGTTCCATGCTTAAACAGTTTGTCTGACCTGAAGCCTGAGTTCTCCGACTTCGAGAGTATCTCCGGGCTTCAAGGCGTGGGGGGCGAAAGGCGAGAGGCGTTGCCCGTTGACCCGCGTGCCATTCGAGGAGTTGCGGTCTTCGACGGTGAGTCCGTCGGCCGATGCAAGAAGCGTGGCATGCTGACCGGAAATACTTGTATTCCGAACCAGCAGATGCACGACGCCTGATTTGCGCCCGAGGATAATTTTTCCCGACGCAGCCATCGCAGGAGTGATTTCCAGGCGGATGGATGCACTTTGGCCAGCTTCGGGGTTGATACCCTCCAGCATCCACCCTCCGGCAGATTTTGGGGCGCTGCCAGAGGTGGTGGGCAGGGGCGGCGGCACCGGTCGGGAATCGCGATGACCACGCCGCAGAAAATGGGTGTAGGTCTCAGCGATCACCGCAGGCCTTCGGATCCCAAAAAACAGAGCTGCTCCAATAGCCGCGGCAGCCATGATGGCAAGAATCCACAGTATCGGGGCGCCGCCCCCCAACGAAAGACCAGAACCCGGAGTGCAGGGTGAAGTTATCGTGGATACCCGAATGCCTTGCTTGCTGGTAGCCGCCACCAGTTCCTTGGAGTGCAGCGATTTCCGCACGATGTCTATTGGAAGATTAGGATCAAAATCCCGCATCGTATTCACACCAATCACTTGGCCACAGGCATTGAGGAGCGGCCCACCGCTGTTGCCTGCGGTAATGTTAACGTCGTGCTCAATGATTAAAAACTCTGGAATGGAATCGGTGGGGTTCCATTTTCCATGCACCACGCGCCGGACAGAAGCCTTAGAGACGCTGGCCTCAACATAACGATTCGCTTGCCCGGTGGAGTCCACAATCTTGTGCGAATCGGATTTCTCCAAAGCGGTTACAAAAGCATTCGCACTTTGGTCGTCGTCCACGACGCCAGGGAACCCGAGAGCATAAACATCCTCCCCCTGAGTAGGATTTCCGACATGAAGCGGGAGCGCTTTTGCGTTTAAATCAGGAACGCGTATGAAAGCCAGATCATGCTCAACGTCCTCCGAAACAACCTGGGCACCATAGGCTTCAATCTGAGTCCCAATCTTTCGCAGCACCAGCAGCGTGTCGTTCCCCTTCCGATCCGCGACAACATGGGAGTTTGTCACCACGATGGATGATCCCGCCGAGCAATTCACCACGAATCCCGAACCGGTAGCGATCTCGTCGTCTGTAGATCCGAAGACTATTAACCGAACCACCGATGGCTTAATTCGCTCAACGTCGAGAGACAGCCCCCTCCCGGAAAATCCGAGGATGAAAGCAAAAACCAGAACGAGGCTCTTACTCATTCCCCTTCTCCCGCTGGAAGTGGACGTTCACTCTGAACGGGGAAATCCTGGCTGACGGCTGCGGGCCACGAATATTTCAAAAGTAGAATTGCCACCAGCGCAACAATTGCGAGCAACAGGACCACGAGCCGAAGCCAACGGGTTGGTGCCGCGGCATTCTGCGGAAAAACCGCCAGCGCCGTCACATTGTCGCCCTTCGGCCCGTTTTTTTTAACGGCCTGCTGAACAAACGCCTCCATTTGGGTTTGAGTCGGCGCAGATTTAAAAAGTTTTTCAATGTCCTCCGTGAGTGTCCGCTCCCAGAACCCGTCCGAACATAGAAGGAACTCATCGTTTCCCGTGAGATCGGCGTTTCCATAAGTGGGCCGGAGTTCCTCTTCGCTGCCAAGCGCACGCAAGAGGCGCCCCTGGTCCGGATGAGTGCCCATTTCCGCTTCCTTCACCTCGCCCTGTTCCAGCAAAATTTGCACCATCGTGTGGTCGCGGGTCCGCTCAATAAATTTGCCTGAACGCAGACGGTAAATCCGGGAATCCCCTAGGTGGACCATGTGCGCTTTTTTACCATCAAGGTAAAGCAGTGAGATAGTCGAGCGGGGGGCCAATTTCGGAGTCTCGCCGAGTTTCAAAATTGCCTCATTCGCCGTCCGGCAGATTTCCAGCAATTCGGCTTTTGGATCCTCAAAATGTCCGCCTGCCTTCTCGAAGGTCTCGCAAGCAATCTGCACTGCCAGTTTGGCCGCCATGCTTCCGCCCCGATGTCCTCCCGCGCCGTCACATACAACGGCAAGCAATCGTTCACCCCTGGAGAAGGCTCCTGCAGCGTCCTGTTGCTCCTCTCTCGGCCCCTTATCGCTCGATGTGATCGTCGTGAAGTTCAATGGTTCCAGTTTATATACAAGTTCCGAACCAGACTTCAATATTTCTGAAGCCTTGGAAATGCCTCGATGCTCAAAACTCGTCGTTCCCAAGTTGAGCAGCAGACCTTGTGAAGAGGCACCGCCATCAGCCGCATTGTGAGCGGTCCGGAAGCAATGCTTCGCGAGGGATTCACGCAGAGGGCAGCCGATGAAACGACGCGTCGTGAGATCTGCGTGAAATGGTGGACCGATCTCAACGGCGCAAACGGCCGCTCGCTTCGATCAGGATTGGTGCAATCATAACCCCTAAAGACCATGAGCACGATAGCCCTCTTCAGCG
>JBDNGG010000053.1:0-5924 GCA_041689405.1 Terrimicrobiaceae bacterium
AGCTTCGGAAGATCTCCGTGCAGCGGTTCGTGACCAGCTCACCTCTTATCTCCTCCCCACGAAAACAAATCCCCTCCCCTATCGATCCGTTCTGGAGGCTCCACGATTGCTTGAGGCTATGCAGGGAAACAACCTGACCACGGACGAATCGGATCCAAATCCCAAAATGCGGCATCATTCTGAACCGGATTTTGGATATCTTGTTATTCATGACTTACGGAAATCCTCCCATCGAATGGCCTGCATTTGATCCGCACGCGGAGGAATCCGTTGCGGGAATCCGGCGACTCGTAGCGACGAATCCCGAATTGAAAGCGAACCTCTGCGATTTCCCCATCGACGAGCAAGTCGTCAAGGAGGGTGCTCCCAACCACGCGGAATATGTCCTATTGGATGGGATGCTCGCATTGTTCAAGCAGATGCCTGGCAGTGGAAACGTCGAAGTCTCCCGGCATGGACGGGGCGAGCTGGTCGGCGGTCATTCTTTTGCCACCGACAACCGGTCGTTTTGCCCCGCTCAAACGGTCGAACCCGCCAGCGCATTAAAGCTGGGACCAGCGCTCATGGCGATTTTTGAGTCCGCCTTTTTACTCCGACATTTAGGCGCAAGTGCGCAGCAGATTTCTCGCCTGGTGACCAAACTCAAAGAGAACGCCCGTCCCGCGTCAGCAGCGCGCGAGATAGTGGACATCCGCGAGAGCATCGAAAGCACATTTGCCGTGTTAAATCCGCCCATTAACCGACATGAGTTGCATGCCGAACTCGATCTGGGACTCACCGTATCCGCTCTTGCGACCAGCATGACTCAGATCTGGACGAACTTAATCAAGAATGCTTGCGAAGCGATGGACGATCAGGGCGTGCTTTGGGTGCGCGCATCCCGTAGTGGCGATCACGCGGTCGTCGAAATCAGCAACAATGCGCCTGGAATCCCTCAGGACCTCCAGAAAAAGATCTTCGATGTCAATTTCACCACCAAACCCGGAGGAGAGAATTTTGGCTTTGGTTTGGGGTTATCGATTACCAGGAGCTTGGTAAAAGAAAATGATAGGCTCCTTGAGCTCATGGATACGCCGGGGGGAGGATGCACGTTTCGGGTAAAATTTCCGATCTCGTGGGGGAGTATTTTCGCCTTGTCGAACCATGCGTTACTTGACAACGGGCCGTTCCCGCATTAAGCAAACGCCCAGTGCGGAACTATCCCCGCATCATTGAAATTCACCCATATGGAAATCGTTTTGGATCGCCCTGTGCTGGTTTTAAACCGCCTCTGGCAGGCTGTAAATACATGCAGCGTGCGGCGGGCGCTTGTCCTATTGTTCCAAGGTCATGCCCATGTAGTCCACAATGACACGGAAAATAATTTTTTCACGCACGATTTCGAGGCATGGAAAGACTTCTCTTCGGACAAACCCGACGTCGAGATGATCCACACCGTGAAGGCGCGCATCCGGGTGCCCGAGGTGATCGTGTTGATGATCTTCGACCGTCTCCCGAAAAAAGAAGTCAAATTCACGAGGCACAACGTGTTCGAGCGCGACAAGAGCACCTGCCAATATTGTAACAAGGTTTTCGATCGGAGAGATCTGAATTTGGACCATGTCTTTCCGCGGGACCGGGGTGGGCAAACGACTTGGGAAAATGTCGTATGTTCGTGTATCCCGTGCAATTCGAGGAAAGCAAACCATCTGCCTCATGAGGCGGGGATGCAACTCATCCGCAAGCCGAAAAAACCGAAATGGCGACCATTCATCAACCTCACTTTTCCGAGCCCGCAGCATGAAAGTTGGAAACACTTCATCGATTTTGCGTATTGGAACGTCGAGCTTGGCGAATGACGTGCCCCACCGTCTTGCGATCCCTTTTGGCAGGATCGGTTGTTCTTGTGATGTCCCATGGCGCTACGGCTGAGGATTGGAATGCCGTTGTGCTTTCCGCGATTCGCAAGATGCCTGCGGGCGGCGGGTATGCGGTAACGAGCGATGCCGGACGCCGGTTTCGCGGGGCCGTGAAACCTGCGAATGGCCGGTTGGTGGTGACTGCCAAGTCGGCTGTGCCGAGTTATTGTTCGTCGGCGACGTATCTGTTGCTCCTTGAGGTGGTCAATGAATCCGCCCGGCGCGGGGCAGTCCAGCTGGACGACGCGTGCATCACGGCGTGGTTACCCGATACGTTGGCAGATGGGCATGGAATCTGGGGCCGATGGAATGCAAATGGTCCGGGAGCGGCGATGCTGTTTGATGAACTCGGGGTCGGGGAGAATTTCACATCGGCGGATGCCGCGCGCTCCGGAGATTTTTTGAAGATTTTCTGGAATGACGCCGTCGGAAAAAAGGAACGCGGTCATCTGGTCGTATATTTGGGCACAGAAGAGCGCACGGATGGCAAATGGATCCGCTTTTGGTCGAGCAATAAACCGGACGGCTATGGCGAAAAGGCCGTTCACGAATCGAAGATTGCACGGATGTTATTTTCCCGCCTTACGAACCCCGCAGGATTCGCCAACGCGGCAAAGCTGCCAACCAAACAACCCTACCTCGCCGGCCTCTTGGAAACCGAGTCGAGCTTCAGGGAAGCATGCTCCAAGGTGAATGCGACAGAGCTTCCCCCTGCGGGATAGTCGTATGCCGCAGTCGGCTCAGGGCAGCCCTGATGCGCCCTTGCGATACATGAACTTGATTGGGTGCTCATCAAGAACGTTCGATTCGATTCCACCAATCTTTTCGGCATCGTAAAGCTGGATGCCGACATAAAAATAGATCGGGCAAATCGGAGCACCGTCCATCACTAACAGACGTTCCGCCTCCGCGAGTATGGCAAACCGGGTTGCCGAATCTGCTTCGCGGGCCGCCTTCGCGATCAGGTTGTCGTAGGCCTCACTCGCCCATCCGGTCCGGTTGTTACCACCATCGGTGACAAACATATCGAGGAATGTATTTGGATCGGGATAATCTCCGACCCAACTGGATCGAGCGATGTCATAATCGAGTGAGTTCATCGAGTTGAGGTAAACTTTCCACTCCTGCCGTGCGAGGGACACGTTGATTCCCAGTTCGCGCCGCCACATGCTTTGAAGCTCTACAGCGATGGCTTCATTCAGGCCGCCTTCGCTGTAGAGGTAGCGAACCAGCGGAAATCCCGCGCCACCCGGGAACCCCGCCGCTGTGAGTAGCTCGCGTGCCTTTTCCGGATCGTAAGGCAAGCCTTCCGGGGCGATGTGACCCTCAAGCCCCGGCGGTACAAATCCGGGCGCCGCAGTTTCGCCCGCGCGGGTGATTCGCTCGACGATCTGTTGCTTGTCCACGGTCATGGCAAATGCCTTCCGCACCCGCACATCGGTAAATGGCCCTTCGGCGCAGTTGAACCTCAGAAAGTAAGAACCCAAAAACGGAGCCGCATGAAAATCTGGACGCTTCTTCAAGTCTTCCAGCAGGGCGGGCGGTGCTAAGCCCTTGTCCATGACCAAATCGGCATTCCCGCTGGCGTAGAAATTGAACGCGACGGTGTCTTTGGCAATTGGCAACACATCGACCACCTCCAATGCCACGTTGGCAGCGTTCCAGTATTCGGGATTTTTGCGCAGCCGGATACGGTCGTTGATTTTCCATTCCTCCAAGAGATAGGCACCATTGTTAATGATCCGGCCAGGCTTGATCCAGTCGTCGCCTAACTGATTGATGCTGTCCACGGGCACCGGATGCAGGGTGGGAAATGCACAGAGTTCTAAAAAGAATGGGGTGGGACTTTCGAGTTCCACCTCCAAAGTATGGTCATCCACGGCCCGCGCTCCAACCTTTGAGAAATCGGTCAGATCTCCATCGGCAAACGGTTTTGCATTCCGGATATAGTAGAGTTGGTAGTTGTAGCTGGATCCCGTCGCCGGGCTCAGCGTGCGCTCCCAAGATCGGACGAAATCTGTCGCCGTCACCGCCCGGCCATCGCTCCATTTCGCATTATCGCGGATCTTAAAAGTATATTTCAATCCGTCGTCGGACACGGTCCAAGATTCCGCCATGCCGGGGACGGCGCGTCCGGCGGCATCGTATGTGGTCAGACCTTCGAACAACGCATTGACCACTCGGCCTTCGGGCTGGCCGGTGATCACGGCGGGATCCAGCGACTCTGGCTCAGCGCCATTGATGAAAATCAGGTCCGCACGCGACCCGCCGTCGCCGCAGCCTATGAGCGCAAAGCTGGTGGCCAGTGCCAGCAAAAGACAGATTTTCAAAATCATTGCCTCACAATAAGGCGTGAGACGCGATCTGAGATAGACTAAACTTGCCATATGAAAATTCTCTATTCCGTTGTCGCAGTGCTGGGTGCCGTTACTGTGGTCGGCGTGCTGGCAGCTTGTGCCACGTCACGCCAAACGCCCATGAATACCGTGACCCATGTGGACCTCACTCGATATGCGGGCAAATGGTATGAGATCGCCAGCTATCCGGTGTGGTTTCAGCGGCGCTGCGCCGGGGGAACGACCGCGGAATACACGCCCAAGGCCGATGGTTCTATCGCTGTGGTCAATACCTGCTTCGACAAGAATGATAAGCCGATCCGCGTCGAAGGAAGCGCCACAGTGGTGCCCGATTCCGGGAACGCCCGATTGAAGGTCCGATTTTTTGGGCCGTTCACGGGGGATTATTGGATCATCGCGCTGGATCAAAAAGACTACTCGTGGGCGCTGGTTGGCCATCCGTCGCGGAAATACCTCTGGGTGCTTTCCCGTTCCAAAAAGTTGCCGCCCGCCGTCTACAATCAGATCGTGGCTGAGGCCATCGTGCAAGGTTACGATGCGACACAGCTCCGGCTCACCGATCAATCGATCCCACGCTGATCGTCAATTCCTGCTAGCCCCGGCGATGGCGAGGCGTCATAGTTTGCCTGCATCTATGATTCCAGAAATCGAAAACCTCCTCATTCTCCAAGATTGCGATCAGCGAATCCGTTCCTATCGCACTGAGCTCGCAGCTGTTCCGGCAGAGCGTAAAACGCGTGAGAAACTCATCGCTGATTCGGCGATTCGGTTGGAGGCGTCAAAGCTTCGACTGAGAGAGATCGAGGTCGATCGCAAACGACTGGAGTTGGAAGCCACCGCCAAACGCGAACAAATCGTGCGCTACAAACAGCAGCAGATGCAAACGCGCAAGAATGAGGAATACGCCGCATTCAATCACGAAATCGCTTCGGCAGAAAAGGTGATCGCCGGAATTGAGGATCGGGAGCTTGAACTCATGGCGGGAACAGAGGCGCTCGCTCCAGCCACCGTGGCCGCTGAGCAGACGCACGCATCGGAGAAGCTCCGCTATGAGTCGCAGATCGCCGATCTGGAGGCAAAAAAGACGACGCTTGATACACAGCTTGCCGCTTTAGAGACTACCCGAGATCCCCTGACGACGCCCATTGACCCTGATCTTTTGGACCGGTATGAGCGGCTTTTCAAAAGCAAGAATGCCGTCGTGGTCGTGCCGCTGGAAAACGACGTCTGCACTGGTTGCCACATGAAAGTACCCATGCAGGTCGGTCTCGACGTGCGGGGTGAGAAGGCCATCGTCCATTGTCCAAACTGTGGACGGATGCTTCACTTGCCGGCATGATACCGTATCGATGTGCCCCAGAAGCTCTGACAACCCGAGCTGATCCGTGAGCAGACCGCCGGTTATTTACCTCGGTCCCGAGGGAACATTTTCGCATCTGGTAGCCGAGCGACGGTTCGGATCCCGTCGCCCGCTGGAGCCGTGTGCGTCGTTCGGCGCAATTTTTGATTCGCTCATAGCCCAACCCGGAGCACACGCCGTTGTGCCGGTAGAGAATTCTCTGGGTGGAACGATTTACGACGCCGTGGATCTCCTGATTGCACAAGCAGGACGGGTGTTTGTCGTCGAAGAAATTGCGTTGCACGTGCGAATCGGTCTTTTGGGGCGAAT
>JBDNGG010000054.1:0-2310 GCA_041689405.1 Terrimicrobiaceae bacterium
CGGGTCGTGGGTGATGACCTTGTAGGGAATCTGATCGAGGAGATGGCGGATGCAATTCAACCGGGCGCGTTTTTTATCATTGGCTGGAACGATATGCCACGGTGCGTAGGGGAAATTGGTCAACTCAAACGTCCGTTCTTTTGCCTTGGTGTAATCTTCCCAGCGGATGCGCGATTGGAGGTCCATGGGGCTGAGTTTCCACTGCTTGAGCGGATCAAGGATGCGGCATTTGAACCGGAATTCCTGTTCGATGTCCTCGATGGAAAACCAGTATTTGATCAGCTTGATTCCGGAGTTCACCAGCATTTGCTCGAATAACGGGACGTCTTGAAAAAATTGTTCGACCTGGGTGTCGGACGCAAATCCCATGACTGCTTCCACGCCCGAGCGGTTGTACCAACTCCGGTCAAAAAGCGCAATTTCTCCGCCGGCGGGGAGGTGGGGAGCATAGCGTTGGAAATACCACTGAGTTTTCTCGCGATCGCTGGGTGCGGGAAGCGCAACCACGCGGCAAATACGCGGATTCAGGCGCTGCGTGATACGTTTAATCACACCTCCCTTGCCCGCGGCATCGCGGCCTTCAAAAATCACAGCGACCTTGTAGTTCGTTTCATGAACCCATTCCTGCATCCGGACTAACTCGACCTGAAGGCGGCGCAACTCGCGGAAATAAAACTTCCGGAATCGCGCGTGTTCGACGGGATCGGGATCGACGACGCCTTCCGCTTTGCGCACGTTTTCGTCGAAGATATCCTCCATGTCATGCTCCATCTCCTCCTCGAGGTCGTCCATAATCTCCTCCTTGAGCTGATCGTAGATCGAGAGGCTGCTGCGCAGTGGCGTGGGGTCGACGGGATCGGGAGGTTCAGACATTGTTGGGGTGTCGGTGAGGGTTATGAACGATGGATTTTCTGACAGTTTCGCGGAGAAAATGTGCGGGTCAAAGCCGGGAATGTAGCAATTCAGTCAATTTGTGGCGCGTGTGACGGATCGGGTGGCTTCCACGAGCGGTGTTACGAAGTCAGTGACCGCCTGCACATGACTGCCGGGTGCGGACTTGGCAATTTTTCTAACAATTGCGCTGCCCACGACCACCGCGTCCGCGCTGATAGCGACCTCCGCTGCTTGGGCAGCAGTGGAAATGCCAAACCCGACCGCAATGGGAAGCGCGGTGTGTCGGCGGATTTCAGCCACCTGGGATGCGATCGAGTCGGAGAGCGTGGATTGCTCACCAGTGACTCCTTCCCGCGACACGTAGTAAATAAATCCGCTGGCAGACTTCGCAATCGTTGCCATCCGGGTGGTCGGCGTAGTAGGGGCGATTAGCTGGATCATTCGTAGCCCGTGAGTGACTGATAGCTCGGCGTTCAGGGGAGCCTCGTCGGGAGGTAAATCCAAGATGAGGACGCCGTCCGCTCCGGCGGCAGCGGCGGCGGCATGAAAGCGCTCAAATCCATACGCGTAAACCGGGTTGAGGTAGGTAAACAAAACTACTGGGATTTCGGACATGGTCCGGATTTTTCTCAGGCAATCGAATAACCCCTCGATAGTAGTTCCCGCTGCGAGTGCCCGCCCGGCCGCGGCTTGGATCGTGGCACCATCAGCGAGCGGATCAGAAAATGGAACGCCGAGCTCCAGGATGTCACAGCCGGACTTCTCCAGCGCGAGTGCGATTTCTACCGTGGCTTCGAGGTTGGGATCGCCGCCGGTGACATAGGCAATAAACCCCGGGGTGCCTGCAGCTTGGAGGCGATGAAATGCTGCGTCGATGCGGTTGGTGGTGGGTTCGGATGGCATACTAGGAAAGGAGAGTGTGTTTAGAGCGGGTGAGTTCGATGACGGCAGCGGCGACCTCGTCAGACGTCACGGCATCCATGCACCGGAAGTCGATGGGGCATTCACGAAGAAAACACGGGCTGCATTCGACCTGATGGCGGATGACGATTTGGCTTTCTCCGAGGGGTGCTGTAAGCATCGGCTCCGTGGAACCAAAAATTGCGACCACTGGCACGCCGAGCGCTGCGGCAAGATGCATGGTTCCCGTGTCGTTGCTCACCAATACGTCCACTCCACGCAAGACATCGATCAACTCCGCAAGCGAGGTCTTTCCTGCGAGGTTTTCGATGTGTAGGTCAGCTAGGCCTTCCGCAATTTCTTTGGCAAGGACTTGGTCTTTTTGGACGCCGACAATAATCCATGTGCAATCCAGTTGTTTGGCGACGATCTGCATCATCCGTCGGAACCGGGCGGGATACCAGCGCTTCGCCGCGCCGTATTCCGCACCAGGACATACGGCAAGGCGGATCGGGC
>JBDNGG010000055.1:0-3555 GCA_041689405.1 Terrimicrobiaceae bacterium
CCGGACAAAAACAGCGTACCCGCCCAACGCCTCTACTTGGCACGCCAAATCATTATCGGTAAAGACCTCGCTCCCCTCTCCCGTCTACCAGATGATTTGATCGCCAAGTGATTTGATCCAGCTTCCCCATTTCACATCGGATGCAACCTCAGAGCGGAGAGTCGGCAATTCAAGCATTGCGATTGGAGAACACTGAACTCGGTCTCAGCCCCGTAATCGCCTCAGGAAGAGCGATGATTCGCCGGGTTGTGCTGAGACTGGGGGCCGGTGCGGGGAGACGTGCGCGGCGCAAGGAGCACGGCCTTTCTGGTGGCGTGAATCCATGCTGTGGATTTCGGGAAATCTTCGAAGTTGTGCAGCATGGCTAGTGCGCGGTCCGTGGGCTTCACGCCCAAGGTTTGCAGGAGAGCCTGATCCTGGAGGCTTTCCGCGAAAACCTCCCACCGCATCGAGTCGATGGGACCCTTTTCTCCAGGGTAGATGACAAAGGTGTCGCCCGACGGCCAGTGCGGCCAGTTTTCTCCGTGCTGCACCGCAAACGGATCAAGTAACTGCCGGGAGCCCCCCCGATACCAATAGTTGACACCCCAGTGAAGGAATCCTTGGAAAGGCCAGCGGTGAAAAAGCCATCCGCTCATGCGAATCTTTGCCAATGGGGTGTCTAGCAGGCGGTTCAGCAACCGTCCGCGTTGGCTGCAGCAGTAGTAACACCAGGAGGGAATCCCCGCCTCGACAAATTCCATGGCGTGATTGATGGATGCCACCGGCATATCTGTCAGTTCCTCGCGGGCAAACTGGATGTCGGAGAGCGCATCCATAAACGTCATCCAAGGAGCAATTTTTTTCAGCAGTTCGCGGGCTTGGCGATATTTGGCAAGATGTTCCCCCCGTGGTTCGTCGGAGAGATGGAACGAACAGTGGGAGAGAATTCCCTCTTCTAAGAGAAAGCGATGGAGTGCTGGCAGGAAGCTGGACAGAAATTTCTCGTAAACCGGGTCGGTGGCCGGCGTCTCGGGATCCCAGAGTAATTTCTCATCTCCGCCCTGGTTCTCGTAAATCCGAACAGCAAATTTGACCCCCCATTGGGTAAAAAGGGGTGGCCACTCGAAGTAATGCAGGCCGGCTTCCTGTGCGACGCGGATGAACCGGCGGACGTCGGTCCAATCGAACCGATACCGCCCGTTCCGATCCCGCTTGACCCGCAGCAGTTGCGTGGGGCGCTTAACCCCATCGGTGGCCGGCGTGACCACCGGAACAAGGATCGTGTCCTGACCATGCTCTGCGAGATTTCGGAGGTAGGCGGGCAGGATTTCCCAAAACCGCTCCTCGAAGGGCTCCAGTTTGTAATAGTCAAGCAGCGCGTCGCAATAGAACCAGTTGCTGACCCGGAAATTCTTCCGCGGTTGGATCCGAACGTCCTCCACCCGCACCTCGACCGTATGGATACGAAGGAGTTTTTCTCCCATCAGGAGCTTGACCGAAAGGCGGTGGATTCCTGGAGGGAGAGCCCGTTTCGGACGCACGGAGATCCAGAGCGCGTGGGTTTCGTTGGCCGGCAGAGCGATCCGGTCTTCCTCGAAGAGAGGGTCGGGGACAAACCCGGGGATCTGGCCAAAACCATCGCTCTCCCCGGGAGTCGCCGCGAGGTTGTGGTGGCGCATCGGGACGTAGCCCACCCGGCGCACGCGCACCAACCAATCTTTTGGCCCCTCTACCGTGGCGGAGATTTCGATTGGGCGAGGAACTCCGTGCGTGACGGGAAGCGTCCACCGCAGAACGGTTTGGAAACTGAAAAATTCGTTTCGTGCGACGTGCAGTCGGAGGACGCGGGAAGGCGAGGGAGCGGTCGCGGGATAGTGGCGAACCAGGGAGGTCGCCAACCAGGATTTAATGATTGGTTTCATAGGATCAAAGGAGCGTGGGCGTCCAGCCCGCAGGCTTCGGAAAGCGGGCAAGATGCCCACGCACCTTTGGTTTACGCTCAGAGATTCGCCATTTTCGATGAGTATTCCTTGATGTTATTCGAACTTGAACGAGTAAATGTCGGCATCGCTCATGGTGATCTCCATGGTGACCGGGATTCCGGCAAAAGAGGCCAGCTCCCCATCCTCGAATGTCACGCGCCGGTCAAGACTGTCCCCGAATAATTCACTGGAATAAATCGTCCGGCCACCGCCGTGGAGGGCAATCTTGATATAACCCGCCGCGGACGTCGCGAAATTGACCGAGAGAGAGCTGCCCTCAAAAAGGAAGGGCTTCAGCACCAGTTTACAGGGTTTGTAGGTCGCGTGGTACGAGGCAAAACCGTCGACACGCAGGGTGTATCGCCGCAATTCAGTGGGCTTCATGGCCCAGTGATTGTCGTAGGCGTACAAGGACAACTCATTGGGGGCATGGGGCAACGCACTGGGCGTCTCAATCATGCCGACCGCGGGAAAGCTGTCGCCGTACACCCAGTTGTATTCACGTTCCGGCCCCGGCGTCAAGAAGGCCTCATCCCATCGCTTCCAGCGCTTGCCATCCCGCGACGACATAAACACACTATCGGTGATGGTGAGGCCGTACCGCGGGTTCTTCTTCGTTCTGGCCTTGCGGCGTTCCACACCGGGCAGTTGGTCGAAGTTCGGCGTCCATGCCTTTCGTTCGACATAGCGCGACGGGAACCCGACGAACATGTGTTCCGCCCGATAATAGGGCTGGACCACGTTGGTGTAGAGCGGGTAGTCCTCTGCGCCCCCAAAATCCAGCCGAACCGGCGTCGTCCAAGTCTTAAAATCCGCAGACTCCATCCAGCGGATGTCCCGGATGCCAGTGGCGAGGTGATCGGCTCCCGGGGCAAAGTCCTGGCCGAAGGCCGTGTGAAAGTCGCGGATGTAGCAGCGATACAGTCCGGCATTTGGGTCCCACAGCGCGACATTGAGCGTGTCGAATTCCCCCTGGTTTGTCATGCGCCAGGCTTTCTTGAAGCGGATGCCGTCCGCGCTGGTGAAACACCAGAGCCAGCCATCGCGCACGTCAACCCCGACCCCCTTGTAGATTTCGTCTGCCGGACACGCGGGATTCAGATCCTTGAAAACGAAGAAGTTGTCGAACCTGGCGGTGGCTTCATCAAGAATGATGTTGTTCTGCTTCGATCCCTCGAACTCGCAGAGGCCCAAGTCCGGTTTGACCCAATGCAGGCCATCCGTGCTTTCGGCGTAAGCGACCACAATCGTGCGCGTCCGAGGGGCGACAGGCATCATCTCCCAGGCGAGGTAGTAGAGACGATAGAGGCCATCATCCTTCACGATGTTGTGAAAATCGCAGCCATCCCCCTCCCAGGGCGCATCGTGCTCCAGCACCACCTCCCGGGGCTGCGGCTTGTGCATCCGCAAGGTCGCCGTGGTCTTTTGGTTATCGACCAAGGCGTCGTCCCAGAACAACTCACGCCGATCTCCAATCGAGATGACTTCCGAGGCATTCGTGTCCTTCTCCTCCTTCTCCTTCTGGATCGTGAGAACCGGCTTGTCTTTCGCCGGAATCCCGGTGCCGTCTGCAGGGAGCACCGCCAGGACC
>JBDNGG010000056.1:0-3008 GCA_041689405.1 Terrimicrobiaceae bacterium
ATCGTTGCCAGTCAAAGTGGGCGCATTTGCCCCGCCAAAAACGACGGGGCCGAATGTCACGTGCAGTTGGTCCATGGCACCAATTTCAACCAAACTGCGAAACAGCGTTGGGCCACCCTCGCAGATCAGCGTATGCACCCGATACTGCTTTCGCAACGTGCAAAGCAACGCGGCGAGGTCAACTTCTGCGCCATCTGCCAAGTGAAGGTCAGCGAGCGGTGCCAGCGCCGCTTGGATACCTGCGGGCATTGCGGTCGTCGAAAAAACAATCCGTTTTGCCCCGGGAGTCTGAAATACCTTTCCCGCAGGATCCAGCCGCCCGCTGGCAGAAATCATGACCCGCAGAGGCTCTGCCGACTTACCCGCCGCGAGCCGGATTTCCCGCAAATCATCATCGCGCAGCGTCATCGACATCGAGTCTGCATCCAGCGTCTTGCGGCCCACTATGACGGCGTCCCCTGTGGCTCGGATTTCGAGCAAACGCCGAAGATCCTGTTTGGATGTGAACCCGGTCGGCGTCTGATTTCGCGTCGAGACTTTACCGTCAGCAGTACGGGCAAAATTGGCAACCACCCGGGGCCGGTCGGAGCGTTTCATGCGCGCTCTGGGTGTTCAGCGATGGATTCGGTGACTGATTCCATCTCACGCAGCGACGCGGCTTTTCCGTCGCCCGGGCGATAGATGAGATAGACCACGCCACCGACGAGACACCAGGCAACAGCCATGAGGTAACCGGAGATGCCCACGAGAACAGCCTCTGCGGCGGGCACCTGATAGAGTTGTCCCAGCAGGTCTTCAAAAAGTTTTTCGCGCACCCCGATACCCGACAAGCTGATTGGGAGTGCGGTGATCACATTCACAATCGGAATCACTGAAAACGTCTCAGTGATTCCCAACGGTAATCGGAAAGCCCGCGCTGCAAAATAAAACGTACTGAACAAACACAAGTGCGAAGGCAGTGAAATGAGAAATGCCTTAAGAATAGCACCGGGCGCACGGCTATACTGATTCACAGCCTCGGCCAGATCCACGATGGCAGAGCGGAGAGGCATCTTCTGCGGTAACCGCTGCTCCAACTTGAACGCAGCAATGAGGACGGCGACAACCACCATTCCGACCGATGCGCATAAAATTAACCCGAGCGTCAGCAGCAGTCCCTGGGCGAGCGTCGTGCTGGTGAGCGCCTGCCAACTCGTAATAACAACCACCACCGAAACCAACCCCAGCGCAAGAATCCCGACCACACGGTCCACGACAACACTCAAAAACGCACCCACTTTGGCACCCGGCGCCTCGCGCATCGCGTAGTAAATTTTGACTACATCCCCGCCGGTGGCTCCCAGAAGAAACAAGTTAAAAAACATCCCGATCAGCAGAAGCTGTCCGCAGCGGGAAAAGGAAAGGTGGATTCCCGCGGCACGAAGCAGGATCTGCCAACGCCATGTTTGCAAGGCGACTGTGCCTCCTACCGCAATCAACCCCGGCAAGAACCACCACAGGTCTGCTCTACCGAGCGCATCGCCCATGAGTTGTCGCTTTGCGGGGTCGTGGAAAATCCACCAGATCAGGGCCAGCGAGATCGCAGCCTGGAGCGTCGTCACTAAGATTCGTTTCATTTCAAGAGAAGGTATTTCGCCATTTTGTCGCCGCTGCAGCCACATCGTCCGCCGGGCGCTTCGGATGTAATTCGATCACAAATGGAATGTCCCGCGGCAGCATGGGGACCAGACGCGGGAAGTCAATCTGTCCTGAAAACGGCACCTGATGGTCGTCCACGGGCCATACGCAATCGTGCACGTGGCATCCTATGGCGCGTTGAGCCATGGATTCCAACCACTGGGCGTGATTGATCAGAGAAAGGTTTTCTTTCCGCTGGGCGTGGCCAAAATCGTGCCAGTAGCCGCAGGGCGGCCCCAACTCATCCAGCAACTCCGGAAACTCACGCTCGCTCGGGAGTTGCTCATAGCTGTCCCGATTTTCGATACCCAGACGGACTCCGGCTTCCCCTGCCGCGGCGACCACGGGTTTGAGCGTTTCCTTCAGCCTCACAATGGCCTCCGGGGATGCATCCTCCCGTCGGCGGACGCCATCAAGCTTCTTTTCCACATATTCTTTGGAGAGATACTTCCCCTGCATCACCAGATCGATGAGTTCCCGGCCAAAGCCGACCATTTTGTTGATAGTTCCCGCGTGGACGACTATGCGATCCGCACCGAAGCGCTTGGCAAATTCAATCGTCTGAAGCGTCACTTTCACCGCGCGCTGGCGGACTTCCGAGCGACTGGAACTGAACTGGTAGCAGTCGGGCGAATCGGTGACGACTTCGATCGGTTGCGGACAGAAATTGTGCAGGCTCGTAACTTTGATTCCGCCTGCCTCAACAAATTTCAGCATTCCCTCCATGTGGTGGACGTTCAGTCCATGGCTGAGTTCGGCATACTCGAACCCCATGTCCACAATCTCGCGCAGGCAATCATCGCCGGTGCGGTGTCGGCTGGAATTCCAGCAGGTGGAGAGGGCAAGGGTGGGCATAATAAAACTTTATCGTCCTGCAAGCACCGTGGTCGCAGCATTGGCTCCGGCGGACATTGCGGATTCGATGCTTGCGGTCCCGACTTGATCTCCCGCCAGCCGGAGATTCTCCGGTATTGTCAGCCCGCGGATCAGGGACGGGACGTCAGGATGCTGCACAAATTGTCCGTAGGGCGTGCGAACCACATGCAGCGGCTCCAGATGCCCGCGAACCTCAGTAAAAATGTCTCCGACTTCTTCAATGACTCGCGTAATAAGCTCCGCGTCGGTAAGTGCTCCAGGATGGAGCACCGTCACACTGATCAGATGCCAGGGAGGCGGAGCGAGCTCTGGCACGATATTCGAAATCTGCACGAGATGGGTGGTCAGGCGGGAGGGATTTGTCGATGGGAGAACCAGCAGCCCGCCGGTATACATCGACTGTCGGGATTTCAGGTAGATCGTGGTCACACCCAGCGCGGGCCGCGCGGCAGCGG
>JBDNGG010000057.1:0-7072 GCA_041689405.1 Terrimicrobiaceae bacterium
GCGGCATTGCCCGCAAGGCCCCACTCGGGTCGGACCTGCGCCCAGTCCCGACTCCGGGCGAGCACTTGTTTGTCGAGATTCGGAGCCGTGCCGTCGAGGCCGAGCGAAGCGGCGCGCTCACGTCGGGCAGATTTAGCAGCAGCGCAAAGCGCGGCTTGCAGATCCTCAATGTCCAGGCGATGCGTGCCGGGCAATTCGTCGATGTCGAAAAGCGTGACGTCATCGGTCGTCGTGTTGTGCAGTCCAGCGAGAAAAGACGTGTCGCTTGGAATATGGATTCCGTGTCCGGCGAGCCCCGTGCGGACCGCAGGCTCATTGAAGATCGCCGCACCGACACGCGCATTGGAATCGCCTGCATGTCCCCCACAAGCCCCGCAATCGAGACCAGACGCATACGGGTTGTTCGTGGTTTCGCTGCCATGGCCAACGATCGCGACAAGGCGCGCAAAATTCTTTGTTAGGCCCATATGCCGCAGTGCACCGAGGGCGAGTGTGAGGCGATCGTCTTCGGCAATACCTGTCGCGCCCTCGTCGGCTACTGAAAGCTGAGGGCCGCACGCGTGTTTATGCGTGTGAGATTTTGCCACCGGAATGAAGGCGTCTCGTGCGAGTTTCAGCCCGAATGCTAATCCGACTGTTTCAACGAATGAAAAGCAGGAAATGGCGGATGTCTTGAAGGAGTTCCACGAATGCGTGAGCCGCTTGCCAACCCGCAGCCGTTTCCGCGCTATGTCCACCGCCTCCGGTGTGGCCTTTCTAGGCATCTCGCGCACCCGGAACTTCGGCGTGAGTAATACGGGGCACTGCGCGGCACCTTCGTGTTTACCGAATGGGATGTATTCGATGGGCAGGCCAAAGAATCCCGCGAAGCCAATCGTTTCGATTTTTTGTGTCACCGCTTCGAGCGCCCGACGCAGGATTTCCGAACGCACATCGATGCAAAAAACTGCCTGCACCGCGGGCCGCTCAAGGTTTACTGCGGATCCTTTTGATTTCAGCTTAGTGAGAAGGTTCCGCTGCCAAGCGTGCTCGTGGGCGCTCTGCCAAAGGAAGGAATGAAGAACCTCCGGAGAATGAATGGGCAGTGATGGGGCTGCTGCTGGCCAGAATTCGCGAAATGCCGGATCGTCGAATTGCGCAAGCAGAGCAGCGTCATAGGCAAGCCGGGCAGCGAGAAGTTGGAGCAGAGTGTCGTCTTCCCGTCCGCACATACCGTTTTCTCTGACCCGATACTGCACGTAGCCCGCCCAGCCGCGGATACTCATCAGCTGCCGGTGCAAAAAGTCCACCGCAGCATCGCCGTCAACACCAAGTCTGTGCATCGAATACGCAATGGACTCCTCTGAATCCTCCGGAAGCCCCCTCACCCACTTCCGAAAGTGGCACAAGCCAAGAACCTCGGCATTCACATTGATGAGAGCCTTCTCACGCCAAGCCGTAAAAAGCGGCAAAGATCGCCAAGGCAGGTGCCAGGCAGATTGCCCATCGTCGAAGTATTCAGAACAAAACTGCGCCAGAGTTTCTGTAACTGCGACCGCCCACGACGTTCCGTGCATGCTATCCACCGCCTCTGCAACGGTAAGTATTTCGTTTTCTTCCTTTGATGTTGCCGACCCGGATAGAGATTGCTTCAGCGTTTCCACGTCGATGGCACCAACAGCCTCACCCCATGAACCCTGTAGCACCTTCTCACCATGGTTGATCGCTGCTTCCAAGTCGTCCTTTGTGATTTCACCCGATGCAAACTTTTGCTGGTAAAAGCTCAGCGGCATCTGCATACCCCCCGGAACGATCCGACGGATGAGGTCGCAAGCATCGACAAATGGCCGGTCGGTGATTCCAAGAAACGGATTGACCGCGACGAAATTCTGTAACGGCCAGAGCGGAGCAATCCGCTGACAGGCGGCGCGGGCAGCTATAATCATCGAAGGCTGGTTGGTTGCGGTGACCGTGTTGGCATAAGGAGCTTCAGCAGTATTCATGCGTTGTTTAAAAGTTTAGAGGTATCAAATTTTGGCTGCGACCTTGCCGGAGATGGCGAGAGTCAAACGATTAGCGATAGAGCCGAGGTAAAATCCCTGAGATGCATGGACGTAGAATGAGCGGCCAATCCGCGTTCCAGACCAGCTTGGCAATTGCGATTGCAGAACCAAGACACCCATAAAAAGTAGGACCACAATCGCCATGACTCCGAATTCGAGCGGTGTTCGGACCGGCGCATAAGCAGCGACCGACGACGAGAGCAAACGTTCAAAGACCGTGTGGAGTGCGAAATACGAGGTTGTCGCACCTGCGCCCACGAGCAGGCCCCAGCCGACAAGCACTGACCGGCGCGATGACGCCCAGAGGTTCCACAGAAGATAGGCAAGCGCCATCGTGAAAACGATACCAAGCAATATTACGCCTGCACCGCTCTCAAGACTGAGTCCAAAGGCCATGCCAATGCAAACGGTGAGAATTACCGCCGCCCCGAATGTGCCGATGAGTATGAAAGGATGAGATGCCGGCCGCTCCGACGGCACCCAAGCCGCCCGGCTGATGCTCACGATACTGCCCGAGGAGAGAAACGCATGTGCCTTGTAGAGCGAGTGCGCGACAATATGGAGCACGGCCAACCCAAAAACGCCAAGGCCACATTGCAACATCATGAAGCCCATCTGCGCGATGGTCGAGTAGGCAAGCGAGCGCTTCACACTCGTCTGCGTGAGCATTACCACAGAAGCAAAGAGCGCTGTGAATGCCCCAACCAAAGCGAGCACATTCAGCGCCGTTGGCGATCCAACGACTAGGGGGCTGAGCCGCACAACCAAAAAACCACCGGCGTTTATGATACCTGCGTGCATCAGCGCGGAAACAGGTGTTGGAGTCTCCATGGTGTCCGGCAGCCAGCTATGAAAAGGAAACTGGGCGGATTTCAACAACGCTCCTGCCACCAGTAATACGCTTGCCCAGCTGAGGCACGCCGCATGAGAACCGCCTTGAAGCCGAACCGCATCCGCCGCAGTAAACATATCAGCGAATTTCCAAGTCCCAAAACACTGCCACGTCATCACAAGCGCTCCGATGAGGCACGCATCACCAAGCCTGCTGACGAGGAATTTCTTCCGTGCGGCCAGCCTCGCTGCGGGGCGGTCCGGATAGAACATAAGCAGTTTGTGCAGGCTCATGCTCGTCGCCACCCATGCGAGAGTGAACATGAGTAGATTTCCTGACACGATGAGCGTGAGCACGGAGCCAATTGTCACACATAGCCATTTGGTAAACCGACCCTGCTCAGGATCGCCTGCTAGGTAATTGACCGAATATCTCAATACAACCGCACCCAGGAACGAAACCAGAAGCAGCATGATTGCGGAGAGCATGTCGAAGTAAATATCGAGTCCCACCGGGCCGACGGCTGCTAAAGTAACCGCAAGCGTATCGCTCGTAAAACGCCCGACCATTGCTAGCACCGCCAAACCGAGAATCCCCAATCCAGACCAAGCAGCGATCTCAGCAAGAAGCCGTCCGTGACGATTGGCAAACCCATTCGGAATGAGGCTGAACGCGAGTAGCCACAACGGGCCGAGCCCAACAGGCAAAAGATCGAGGAGCGTGACGGTGGAATTGAAAAGCGGTGAATTCATAAATCTGCCGTATACTATCTGCACTCGCACTCTTCTTTCCAATATATCTTTTTCTCATAATCGTTCGTTTTTGTAGAAGTATTAAGTAGTACTTTTCAGCTACAATCACATCCGCTACTTCAGAGCCATCGCAAACGAAGGCAACCTAACGCGTGCTGCTGAAAGGTTGAATATATCGCACTCCGCATTGAGCGCCCAATTCCACAGTTTGAAAGAAGGCCTAGGCCAGCCATTGTTTTAACACCAAAACAAGTGTCTGGTGCCTAGCAAAGCTAGTCGCATCGCACTCGACTACTCGCAGTGTATTTTCCGCTCGGGAGAGGAGCTGATGGCCGTCTTCAAAAATAAAGCTCCGGGGCGCCACCACATTCTGCGTGTCGGCGCGGTATCGACACTCTCACGAAACTTCCAGCTTTCGCTCCTACGCCCGCGCATTGGTCAAAGCGGCGTTGAATTGCACATTCGGTCCGGCAACCTGCGAGACGTGCTCGCTCAACTCCACGCGCACACGCTCGACGTCGTGCTTTCAAATCCCCCGGTGCGTCCCGATGCCGACACAAAGTGGCACAGCCACCTGCTTGATGAGCAGCCCATGAGTCTTGTCGGTCTGCGCACCCGCAAACGGGCAAAATTCCGATTTCGGGAAGATCTTCTCTCTTCGCCCCTACTGCTGCCGAGTCTTAACAGTAACATTCGCGTGGCGTTCGACCTCGTGCTGGAACAGCTTGGCATCCGCCCCATCATCGCCGCCGAAGTGGACGATATGGCGATGTTGCGCCTCCTGGCCCTCGAAGGCGCGGGGCTGGCGCTCGTGCCACCCGTCGTAGTGCGCGGCGAACTTGACAATGGCACGTTGGTCGAACGTCACCGTGTTACGAGTATCCGCGAGAGCTTCTACGCAATCACTCGGAGCACCCGTTTCCCGAATCCCGTGCTACGCGACTTGCTAGGACAGAAAGACTCGCGCGAACAGCCTCGGCACCCGCCTCTCCTGCCCACGTAGGCGTCGAACATTTCTTCGTTGCCAATAGCCGTGAAATTCTCTCTCAAGGTTTGGGCGATCGCTCGCCATGCTGACCAAGCAGGCATTGTCTTCTTCGCTCCGCTCACGAGCACGGGGCGAAAGCACGGGAGCGTCCTCCAAAGTTCCTTCAAAAACTACCGAACCAGCATCCTCTTCCATCTAGGAAAGCTCGACATCACGCTCGCTTGACCAAGCTACGAATCCCACCACTTCCGCTTTATTCTGCGGGAATTCTCAGAGCAATGAGACAATTACTGAGCCCCTCTCAGCCGCTCGAGTGAAAATTCTTTCTGCGGGCGCAGAGCTGCAGTGCGCCTACCCACGCTGCAAGTGTCGAAGCCTCGGAAGGATATCAGGGGCTTCCTTGACCTCGCAGAGCGGTTCGAGGTGAAGAAATATGTAGTTCCAGTCCAACGTGGCAGCGCCCTGCCGGGTGATGATCCCCTCGATGTCGTGCCAATCCAACGCACGGTCGGCGAACGCCTTCATCACAACCAGATCTTCTGAGCTACAAAGGCGAAGAAATTTGCCTTCGATCACCTCGACGTCCCTTGCCCGATCGACTGCCGAACGCTCGAAGTCAAGGGCACCTAGCGCGATGTCGATTCCGATACCATCCTCGGATTGGAGCAGAAGCACCCGGTTCTGAAGAGCAAAATCACGGGCTCCATCAATTCGCGCCGGGTAGAGGGCAAGCAGGCCATCCACAACCTTCTCCTCGCCGCCAAACCCTGTGAGCAAAGTCAAATCAACATGCTTGGTGAACCGCGGTTCTCCCCAATGTTGAACCGCGAGTCCGCCGATCACACAAAATGACCAATCATGCTTCTGGCAGACTTCGTGAAGCTCCAGTGCAAGGCTGAAAAGTTCTGTCATTATCGTGATGCGACCAAACGGAAAAGACGTTGTTGCTCGATCAATCCAGATGTCGGAGCGGGCGGATGGGTCTTTACTTTTGCCAAAGCAAGTCCGCGGAAAGCTACAATCGACGCCATGGTGTTCGCCGCTTGTATGTTTTCACGCCGCACCCTCTCCAGCACAGGCGAAGCACGTTGCCACGCTTCAACTGAGAGTCGAATGGATTCGCGTTGGGTTTCAGTCACGTCTCCACCGTATCATTTCTTTTAACGCAAGCCAATGCCTGAACTCGACATGTTTGAAGCGCTACGGACTGATGGTTATCGTCGCTCTTGGCCTGGGTGTTGCGACGTTGCTCTATTTCGCAGCAGTGACTGTGGCAACGAGTTGCTCTCCTTCGACGTCGGATTCGGTGTATACGCCTTTCGGGAACAATCGAACGTGGCGGAAGACAACCGAAACCAGATCGCCAGGTTTCAGGTCGAGTTCGCGCAATCGGGCGCGTGAGATCTCGGCTTCGAACGGCTCGCGATTGAGGATGCGCTCCAGCGCGACGCGTCCGTAGTTGCCAGCGGAGAAGACGTGTTGAACGCGTGCTTCGATGGCATACTGGTGTTCCTTGCTGCTGGCTGGTTGGATGTCCACGTCGTGCGGGCGCACATAGATGACATCTGCTGCGCTGCCCGAATCCACGGCTCCCGCGGTGATCGCACTGAAACGGTTTACGTTGCCGAGGAACTCGATAACGAATGGAGAAGCAGGATCATCGTACACTTGTTGGGGCGAACCCACTTGCTCGACGCGTGCGTTGTTCATCACAACCACTTCGTCAGCCAGTTCCAAGGCTTCTTCCTGGTCATGGGTCACAAAGACGGTGGTAATTTTGATTTCCTCCTGAAACGTGCGAAGCCATCGGCGAAGATCTTTGCGGACCTTGGCATCCAGCGCTCCAAAGGGTTCGTCGAGCAGGAGAACCTTCGGTTGCACCGCCAGCGCGCGGGCCAAAGCAATGCGCTGACGTTGTCCGCCGGAGAGTTCACTCGGGTAGCGTTTTTGCAGTCCGTCCAGTTGAACAAGAGCGAGAAGTTCATTTACGCGGCGGTTAATGGTGGCGTCATCGGGTCTCCCGGCGCGGGCAAGTGAGCGAAGACCGAATGCGATATTCGCCTCAATCGTCATGTGCTTGAACAACGCGTAGTGCTGAAAGACAAACCCGACGCCACGTTTGCCGGCAGATGTAGCGGTGACGTCCTGGTCGTGAAACAGGATCTGCGAATTGCTGCTCGGATCAGCAAACTCCAACCCTGCGAGGATGCGGAGCAGTGTGGTTTTTCCAGATCCCGAGGGGCCTAGTAACGAGACAAGCCGTCCGCTCGGAACGTGAAGGCTCACGTTGTCGAGCGCGGTGAATTTCCCGAACGTTTTGGTGATATTGTGGGCTTGGATACTCATGGCAGAAGGTGAAACGTGGTCGCTGAGGTTTGAGTGGAGCAATCGCTCAAGGTCATGATGCGGAATCCCGGGCTGCCCGCCATTCGATGAAATTTTTACCAATCAGGGTAAC
>JBDNGG010000058.1:0-2326 GCA_041689405.1 Terrimicrobiaceae bacterium
CCGGAAAGTGCGACGGATTTTTTCGGTTTGAAGGGAACGGCTGAGGAATCGGCGGTCGTGTTCATAAATCGGTTGGGGGGGTGGCAAAGAGGGCGTCGAGTTTATCTTCGTAGGCGTGGTAATTCAGCACCTCATAGAGTTCGTCCCGGGTTTGCATCGTGTTGGTGAGACTTTCCTGGGTCCCCTCACGGCGGATGGTCTCATAGACGGCCTCTGCCGCCCGGTTCATCGCCCGGAAGGCGCTGAGGGGATAGAGAACCAATCGGGCTCCAACCGCACCCAACTCCTCAACCTTGAAGAGCGGGGTCCGGCCAAACTCAGTGATGTTGGCCAGCACCGGCACTTTCACCGCCGTCGTAAATGCCCGATATTCGTCGAGGGCAGTCAAAGCCTCGGCAAAAATCATGTCCGCCCCGGCCGCCACGTAAGCGTGCGCTCGCTCGATCGCGGCATTCAACCCTTCGTCGGCGTGGGCATCCGTCCGCGCCATGATCACGAAATCCCCGTCCGTCCGCGAGTCCACTGCCGCCTTGATGCGATCGCTCATCTCCTCGACGGTCACCAGGGCCTTGCCGGGGCGATGTCCGCAGCGCTTCGACTGCACCTGGTCTTCAAGGTGACAACCGGCCGCTCCGGAACGACTCAACTCGCGAATCGTTCGGGCGATGGAAAAAGCGCCTCCCCATCCCGTGTCCGCATCGACCAGCAGTGGCAACGTCGTGGCTTGGGTGATGCGGCGCACATCTTCACAGACGTCGTTCAAGGTTGTAATCCCCAGATCCGGCAATCCGAAGGACGCATTGGCCACGCCCGCGCCGGAAAGATAAAGAGCGCGAAATCCTGCACGCTCCGCCAGCAGAGCGCAGTAGGCGTTGATGACACCCATCACCTGCAAGGGACGTTCATCCTCTACCGCGGCCCGAAGACACTGACCAGCCGATGAGCGTATGGGGTTTGTCATGATTTCTATAATCTACCGATTTTTCGTGATTGGAAAATACTTATATTCTGTCACCGTGATCGTTAAAAACTATCATCAGCGATCTTCATGGAACTTCGTCATCTTCGTTACTTCGACGCCGTTGCACGGTGTCTCAACTTTCGCCGAGCGGCCGACTTGCTCAACGTCAGCCAGCCCTCCTTGAGTGTGCAAATCCGCCAACTCGAGGAAGAAATCGGCGTCCGACTCTTTGAGCGCGACACCCATCGCGTGACCTTGACACCCGTCGGTGCACAGTTTTTAGAAGACGCTCGACGTATCCTCCGCGAGACCGATGAAAGTATACGCGCTGCGCAGAACCGCGAGCGAAGCGAAGCGGGACGACTTGCCATCGGGTTCGTGCCATCACTGGCCCACGGAAGTCTTTCTGGAATTCTCAGCACCTACCGTCGGCGCTTTCCCGACATTCGGCTTCATCTCGCCGAGATGGATTCCACCCAGCACATGCAAGCCCTGCAAGCCAAACGCATCGATGTCGCACTGGTGAGTCTCGGACTGGCGTCCAAAGATCGGGCCAACTTCCGCCAAGCGGACATCATGACCGAGCGGCTCATGGCGGTCTTACCCGAGGATCATCCCCTGATTCCCAAGCGCCAAAATCAAACTCTTTCCCTTGCGGCGTTGGCGGAGGAGCGATTCATTCTTCCCGCCCGATTCATGACCCCGGTATTCAACCCATGGCTAATCATGCTCTGTCAGCAGGCGGGCTTTCAGCCCAAGATCGACCAGGAAATCGGCCAACCCATCACAGCGCTCAATCTTGTGGCAGCCGGGATGGGGATCACCCTGCTTCCGGAGCAATACAGCCACTTTGCCATCGAAGGCATTCGCTTCATCCCGCTGGCCAAGCCGGTCCCAGGCTACCGATATTGCGCAGTCTCCTTGCGCCAGCCACCCAACCCCGCCTTGGTCAAATTCATCGAGGTGGCAAAAGCGATTGGCAAAAGTCATTCCGAAAAGCGCGGGAATCAGAATTGACGACTGGGCAATCAATCCAGTTCGCAGTTGCTCAGCAGCGTGATCGTCATACCGGAATTTTTCCGGACGAGCGCCGACCGTCCGATGTCGCTATTCTTCCTCTCCCAGCGCCGATTGGAACTATTTACCCCACAGTCTGGCGGCGGCTTCTATTTTGTTCAAATTCGCTTCGCCCGTCGGAGAAAAGGCACTGAACTGAACGTTATCCCCCCGCACCCGCTGCCTTGCGACATTGAAATACCAGGGATACATTTCCCGTGGTTTTGAGCCCTCGATTCCCATTAAAGGATCCAGAGTTGCAGCCCCCTCGCCTGCGATGGGTATCCGCATTTCCACGCTCCAGAAACC